>CALGLR010000021.1 GCA_937959395.1 uncultured Flavobacteriaceae bacterium
TGTTCTATACCCTGACGGCTATGGTCTTATGACGCTTACTTTTGGTCTTTGACCAAAAGGGGGCATTGTTTAATTAGTGATACCCTTAAATTAAGCATTTTTGCTTCGTTTCATAAACGTTCACCAGGTCCTTTGGTGAATGCACCAAAGGAAAGCCATGATTTGTCTATTACTCAAACCTTGCACTTTGTCCGTATTATCAGAATCCTAGAATTTAGTTTTTTGAAATCGTTTATAAAGTGTTCTAATCTGTATAAAACATCGAATCACTTTCCATGCCTTTTAAATAGCAGTCTATTTTAAATTCAAACATTTCTAGTTTTTGACAACTTTACCATAACCCACTTTTTTAGGATGGAAATTTCATTTGATTCACTTCAAAAAAATGATACAAAAAATAGGAATCAATCACTTTGGATTTATTGAAGTTTCATTGCTACATGTGCAAAAAAAAACCACAAGTCTATTTCAACTTGCGATTTTTTGTAAAACTATTGCTAGCTTGTCCCTAACTTTTAAAGGCTAAAGGCTAAAGGCTAAAGGCTAAAGGCTAAAGGCTAAAGGCTAAAGGCTAAAGGCTAAAGGCTAAAGGCTAAAGGCTAAAGGCTAAAGGCTAAAGGCTAAAGGCTAAAGGCTATCTAAACGTAAAATTTATAAACACACCTCTAGTTTTCATAGATGTTATATTACTTGTCCAAGGACTGTCGGGATCTTTATCTCTAATTAATTCATCATTTAATGCAAATACACCTCTAATAGATGGCGTAAATTTAAACCAGTATAAGTAAAAGTCTATACCAACACCCAATTCATAAAAATTAACTCCTTTTTTTGTACGAAACTCACCAGAACTATTATCATCGGGATTATCTTGGTTACTAGATAGGTTTAAAGCAGTAGAAATTCCTCCCATTACAAAAGGTTTAAAGTTATTGAAACGTTTTGTGGAGAATTTAAATAATAACGGCAAGTATACATAGGTAGATCTTACTTCTCTAAATAAATCATTTCTAGAGACTTCATCAACACCTTCAAAGAAATCTATTGGATATGTTAAGTTTCTTGTCGTAATTACTAAACCTGGTTCTAAACGAATGTTAATGTAATCATTAATACGAACATCTCCAGCTAATCCTACATTAAACCCTAATCCAGGTTCACTAAAAATATCACCTTTATTAGTGTTATAATCAAATTTGAAATCAAAGTTATTTAAACCAAAATAGTATCCCCAGCTTATGGTTTTTTTGTCCATGCTAGCATTGTTTTTTACTTTCTCTTTCGTAAATAATTGAGCGGTACTAATTTGACAAGTAAAAATGAAAATGAATAGGGCATATAAATATTTCATCTAAGTATTTATTGTTGTTTTAATTTTGTTTAGATGAATAACATCTAAATAATAGTTCGGTTAATATTCTTTTTTCTATGTTTTTGAAGCTGTATAAATTGTTGCTACACCAAAAGTTTGCGGCAAATCTTCAATATTACTAAACCCAATATTACGTAAAATATTGTTTAAAGCTTCTCCATAAGGAAAAACAGAAGCAGATTCACTAAGATATTTGTACGCAATTTTGTCTTTAGAAAAAAGTTTTCCTATAACTGGTAGGATATTTTTAGAGTAGAAATGATAGCCTTGTTTATAAGGTGTTTTGTCGGGAACAGAGGTTTCTAGTATTACAAAAGTGCCTCCAGGCTTTAAAACACGAAGTATTTCTTTTAAACCGTTTTCTAGTGTTTCAAAATTTCGAACCCCAAATGCTACAGTAATGGCATCAAAAGAATTATCATCAAAAGGCATGTTTTCAGAATCTCCCAAAATCATATCTATGGTTTGATCTAGTTTTTTTGCTTTAATTTTCTCCTTTCCTACTTCCAACATTCCGCTACTAATGTCTAAGCCAATAATTTTTTCAGCACTAGTTTCAGCTAAATTAATGGCTAAATCACCAGTTCCAGTTGCAATGTCTAAAATGGTTTTAGGATTTTTATTTTTAACAATAGCTACGACCTTTTTTCGCCATTTAACATCAATACCAAAAGAGATTACCCGATTTAATCCATCATATTCTTTTGAAATGGTATCAAACATTTTTGCGACCTGTTCTTTTTTGCCAAGGTCACTGTCTTTATAAGGATTTACTTTTGTCAAAATATTTTTTTTGCAAAGATAAGCTATTAAACCCTTTTTAAAAACTAGAAAGAAACGATTACATTCTAATTAATTACTAATCATTTATAGTATAAATTGTTTAGCTTTGTATTTAGATTTTACTACAAAAAATGAAGATAATCATTGCAGGAGCAGGTGAAGTAGGATTCCATTTGGCAAAACTACTATCTTATGAATCACAAGAAATCACTTTAATAGATACTAATAGAGAAAGTTTGTCGTATGCAGATACGCATTTGGATATTAAGGTTTTAAAAGGGGACGCGACTTCTATTTCAATTTTAAAAGATGCTAACATTGCAAATTCAGATTTAGTTATTGGAGTAACCTCTTCAGAAACTACAAATATTACTGTTTGTGTATTGGCAAAGCAGTTAGGAGCAAAAAAAACGATTGCTCGAATTACTAATACAGAATTTATAACACATAAAGATGAGGTTGGTTTTACCCGTTTTGGGATCGATGAATTAATTTCACCAGAATCTTTAGCCGCATCAGAAATTGAACTATTATTAGATCAATCTGCTTTTAATGATAGTTATGAGTTTGATGGTGGCGCACTAACAATGGTGGGTTTAAGTTTATCTAGAACAGCAAATTTTGTTGGAAAAAGTGTCAAAGATGCGGCACAATTATTTTCTGAAATTCATTTTGTGCCTATTGCAATTCAGCGTTTTGGTACACAGTATACAATTATACCAAGAGGAGATACGCTTTTTAAAGAAGGTGATAATGTAGTCTTTATAACTACTGCTGGAGGGGATGATGAATTGTGTAGCATGACGGGGAAGATTAATACAGAGATTAAAAGAGTAATGATTTTAGGAGGCAGCCAAATTGGTTATAAAACCTCAAGAGATTTAAGTGAGAAAGGCTATAAAGTTAAACTTATTGAAAAGCAAAAAGAGCATGCTATTAATTTAGCCGATGAATTAGAAAAGGTGCTAGTAATAAATGGAGATGGGAGAAATGTAGAGTTATTACAAGAAGAGAATATAGATGATATGGATGCTTTTATTTCTGTCACCGAAAATTCTGAAACCAATATTATGTCTTGTTTAGTCGCAAAATCTAGAGGTGTTCGTAAAACGATTGCTTTAGTAGAAAATATGGATTATTTTGAGCTTTCTCAATCTATTGGTATAGATACCTTAATTAATAAAAAGCTTTTAGCTGCAAATAATATTTTTAGATACATTCGTAAAGGAGAGGTTATTGCGATGACTAAATTAAATAATATGAATGCTGAATTGCTAGAGTTTAATGTAAAATCTTCTTCAGCGATTTGTAATAAAATAATAAGGGAAGTTAATTTTCCACGTTCTGCAATTATAGGAGGAATAGTTAGAGATGGTAAAGGACTTATTGCACTTGGAGATTTTAAAATACAAGAAAGCGATAAAGTAGTTGTTTGTTGTTTACCACGTTCAATAAAGCAAGTTGAAAAATTATTCCTTTAGCATATGAAGCTTAATTATAAAATCATTTTCCATTTTTTTGGGCTGTTATTACTTTTTAATGGTGGTTTTATATTACTATCTACTCTTGTAAGTTTAATCTACAAGGATGGTGTTACTTTTAAATTATTTCTATCAGGATTAGTTATACTACTTATAGGCTTATTTGCCATGTATTACACCCGAAAGCATAAAAAAGAACTAAATAAGCGAGATGGTTATATTGTCGTGTCCTTTGGTTGGATAGTTATGGCGCTATCAGGTAGTTTACCTTATATTTTAACTGAATCTATTCCTAATTTTACAGACGCTTTTTTTGAAACAATATCTGGGTTTACTACAACTGGAGCTTCTATTTTAGATGATATCGAAACCGTACCTAAAGGTGTACTTTTTTGGAGAAGTTTAACGCATTGGATAGGTGGTATGGGAATTATTGTTCTTGCAGTAGCCATTCTTCCGTTATTAGGAATAGGAGGGATGCAGTTGTTTGCAGCTGAAGCTCCTGGCCCTAGTGCAGATAAATTACACCCTAGAATTACAGATACGGCTAAGCGATTGTGGCTTATCTATTTTGGATATACTGTTGCCGAAACTATTTTATTACAAGTTGCTGGAATGTCTTTCTTTGATGCTATTAATCATTCTATGAGTACATTGTCTACTGGAGGGTTTTCTACTAAAAATGCAAGTGTTGCGCACTGGAATGATAAACCAATTATTCAATACATTATTATTGTATTCATGTTTCTAGCTGGAACCAATTTTGTATTAAGTTATTTCGCTTTCAAGGGGAAAATCAAGAAAATATACCAAGATGAAGAGTTTAAATTGTATTTTAAATTCATAGTTATATTTACCTGTATAGCAGCGGTAATTATCTATTTTAAAGGGGATTTTTCTAAATCGACTATAGAGCATCCTATGGTATGGGGATTTGGAGAAAGTACATTTAGGCATGCATTATTTCAAGTTTTAGCAATTGTTACAACTACAGGATTTGTTTCTGCAGATTATACATTATGGAGTTCTTTTCTTACTGTATTTTTCTTTGGATTGATGTTTTTAGGAGGTTCGGCTGGTAGTACTTCAGGAAGCATGAAAGTGGTTCGGCATTTAATTACAATAAAAAATGGTTTCTTAGAATTTAAAAGAACTTTACATCCTAACGCAATTTTACCAGTTCGTTATAATAAGAGATCTGTTTCTGGAGAAATTGTATTTAATATATTAGGCTTTTTTATTCTTTATATGTTATCATTTATAGTTGGTGCATTAGGGTTCTCTATAATGAATATTGATTTTGAAAGTGCTATAGGGTTAGCGGCATCTAGTTTAGGTAATGTAGGACCTGCTATAGGTGATTTTGGTCCCGTAAACAATTATGCTGCATTACCAAGTGTAGGTAAGTGGTGGGCTGCTTTTTTAATGCTTATAGGTCGTTTAGAGTTATTTACTGTTCTTATTCTATTAACGCCATTCTTTTGGAGTAATAGGTGATTTTATTTTGCAATTTGCTTTTTTTAGAAATAATATAGAGCTACTTTTTTGATTAAAAACAATCAATTTTTCTATTTATTACGATATAAATAATTTCTATTTTAAATTATTTTTTAAAAAATAAAATAGTCAGATTTTATAGAATTTATGAAGTGTTTCAAGTGTTTTGTGTTTAATTTCATGATCTTATGGTTTCGATTTCTTGTAACATTTAGTCGTGTTATGCGTCATATCTATGTAATCAATTAAAATCAATCATCATGGAATTATTAAAAACCAATCAAGAATTAGAGCCATTACCCGAACCCATCTTTTTAAACCACTATTTGTATTCAGGGTTATTAAAATCTAATTATAAAAGTATTGTAGATTGTACTTTTAGCAACTTAAAAAAACCATCAGTTTTTAGTATAAGACAACGTATTAAAAGCTCACGATTTAACACCTATTGTAGTATTTCTACAACTTTAAAAGTATCTGTCTTTTTGATAGGCTTTATAATTGCTCTAGTATAGAAACCCTTTTATTTTATAACGCTATAGAATGTATTAGGTTTAGCTGAAAAGCAATATAAAACGCCCCAAAGGCCCCTTTTTAAATTTAAATTTATGCCATTAGGAGAATCAATGTTATCTGTTTTAAAGAGTAACAAGGCTAGTGCCCTAAACAAGCCTAGTAGGTTTAAAACTGCAGCAAAGTATAAAGAATCGGGTTCACTCGAGTTTAATTTTCCCAAAGCCACACAGGAGCAATTAAATGCAATTAGAAAACGAAAGGTTAAAGAAGAGTGGTTGGTTTTAATTAAAACGATTTCTGTCTTTATTCTAATAGTAATTGGATTAGTGTTTTTTGTTATTTCTTAGTCTCATTTAGGTGTATTTTATCGAAAACAGATTGAATACCTGTAACATTTCAATAACAAATGTTACGAATATATAAAGTCACTTTTGTTTTCAATTTAACAATTATTTCATTTGGAATTTAACCCATATAATATTAAGTCTTAATAAGTATTGTGGGAATAGAAAATTTGCAAGTTTTCGATATACATTTCTATTGAAATGTTTTTTTAACTTTTAAAATATAGAAACTATGAGTTACGGAGCTGTACAGTCTGCAATTGCAGCAATGAAAAATAACAGGAATTTATTATCTAAACGAAAAAGAGGTAAAGGTCTGGAGGGTGGTTATAATCATCAAAATGTAGAATTTAATTTACCAGAAGCGACTCCAGAAATATTGGAAAGTATAAGATTAAAAACAAAAAGTGAGAATAAAAAAAGAATGGTTAAGCGTTTAATAGTATTAGGAGCATTTGTATTTGTTCTATTTACTTTGTTAAGTTTTATTCTTTATAATCTTAAATTTTGAAAATAATTATAGATCAATATGCGATTTAAAATTAATTTATAGACAATAATAATATAGAAAGTTAAAAATAAAAAGCTTCTTACTTAATTGTTTATATTGTTGTATTAATCTTTTAAACTATTTATTATGTTAGAAAAATTCAAAAAATTTGAAATCCAAAATTCAGGAGTTATTTTTGGAGGTGTTAAAGGAGGTGTTCTTAATGCAGCAATAGGAAAGAGTAATGTTGCGAGTCAATCAGCTGTTGGTGGCGGAGGTATTGTTAATTTAGCTACAGGAAAGAACAGTGCTTCTAGTTAGTTTTACTTAACTAGTAGTTACGGTTGAAAGTATTATCTTAAAATAATTATTTTATTAATCTAAAAAATTAAATTCTATGTTAGAAAAATTCAAAAAATTTGAAATTCAAAAAACAGAAACTATTCTTGGTGGTTGTAGTACAATAGGTGGAGATCTTGAAATTAATACAAATATTAGAGGAGGTTCTCTGGATTGAACTGATTAATTATTACAAAAGGCAGTTTGAAAAGATATTATATATTAAAAACACCTTTTCAAATTGCCTTTTTTTTATCGAACTAGAGATTACTTAAAGCCTCTTTAATCCTTTTAATAGCTTCTATGATTTGTTCTTGAGAAGCGGCATAAGAAATACGAATACAATTAGGGTTTCCAAATGCATCACCAGTAACGGTAGCAACTAAAGCTTCTTCTAATAAGTATAAAGAAAAATCGGAAGCATTATTTATTGTTCTTCCACGGAATGTTTTTCCAAAGAAAAAAGAAACATCAGGAAAGACATAAAAAGCACCTTCTGGTGTATTTGTTTTAAATCCTTCAATGTCATTTAATAAACCTAAAATTAGATCGCGACGTAAATTAAATTCATCAATCATATACTTTACAGTACTTGGAGATGCGTTTAAAGCTTCTATAACTGCACGTTGTGCAATACAATTAGCGCCACTTGTTATTTGTCCTTGCATTTTATTACATGCACGAGCTATCCAGTCTGGAGCGCCAATATAACCAATTCGCCATCCTGTCATTGCGAAAGCTTTTGAGACACCATTAACTGTAATAGTACGATCAAACATACCAGCTATACCTGCCATGCTAGCATGTGGTTTTCCAGTATAATTTATATGCTCATATATTTCATCAGAAACGACATAGATGTTAGGATATTTTAATATCACTTTAGCTAATGCGTTTAACTCTTCAGTGCTGTATAAAGAACCACTAGGATTACAAGGTGAGCTAAACCAGATCATTTTTGTTCTGGGCGTAATAGCAGCTTCTAGTTGTGAAGCTGTCATTTTAAAATCGGTTTCTATTGCTGTCTTAACTTCAACAGGAACGCCATCATTAAGTTTTACAATATCACTATAACTTACCCAATAAGGACATGGTAAAATAACTTCATCTCCTTTATCTAAAAGCACTGCCGCTATATTCGCTAGAGACTGTTTAGCTCCAGTAGAAACTACAATTTGCGGTAGTGTATAGTTTAAGTTATTATCCCGTTTAAATTTTGTGATTACTGCTTCTTTTAATTCTACATATCCATCTACTGGAGTATAAGAATTGTAATCATCGTTTATTGCTTTTATTGCAGCGTTTTTAATAAAGTCTGGTGTGTTAAAGTCTGGTTCACCAAGGCTTAATCCTATAATATCTTTTCCTTCACCTCTTAATTCTCTTGCTTTAGCTGCCATTGCTAAAGTTGCAGAGGTTGACATGTTTGTAATTCTTTCAGAAAGTTTTTGGCTCATTACAGCAGTTTCACTCATTATATATAATTTAATAATCGAAAGATTAAATAATTCAAAATATTTTATTAATAAAATTCTTCAATCCTTAAATCGTTTAATTTTTTAATTTTTATGCTTGTAAAGCTGGATTCATTCCCATTTCACGTAAGTATTTAAAATGGGCAGAAATTGCATTACGAGTGGTTTTATATTCGTTGTATGGTAAGTTAAATTCTTTTGCCGTTTCTTTTACTATTGTTGCTATTTTTCCATAATGCACATGACTAATGTTAGGAAAAATATGGTGTTCTACTTGATGATTAAGTCCACCCGTAAACCAGTTTACTACTTTGTTTTTTGTTCCAAAATTAACAGTAGTTGAAAGTTGGTGTATTGCCCAGGTGTTTTTCATGGTGCCATTTTCTTCAGGTAAAGGCATATCAGCCTCTCCCATTACATGCGCTAATTGAAAAACCATACTTAAAATTAAGCCAGCAGTATAATGCATTAATAGGAAGCCTATAATTATTTTCCACCAAGCTTCATCTAATATTAACATTGGCAAAACAATCCACATACCTACGTATAGAAATTTAGATATCACTAGTTTACTCCAATTTGCAACAGGGTTTGGAAACTTTCCATAAGATAATTTACGTTTCATATAACGCCTCATTTGTTGCCAATCGGTAGTAATCGCCCAGTTTATGGTTAATAAACCATATAATAATACAGAATAATAATGTTGGAATTTGTGATGCTTGCGCCATTCAGAATGTTTTGAGAATCGTAATACACGTCCAGCTTCTAAATCTTCATCATGTCCATGAATATTAGTGTATGTGTGGTGCAAAACATTATGCTGTACTTTCCAATTATAAACATTTCCTGCGAGTATGTATATACTACTTCCCATTAAACGATTTATCCATTCTTTGTTAGAAAACGCACCATGATTCCCATCATGCATTACATTCATTCCAACTCCAGCCATTCCAACTCCCATAACTATTGTTAAAAGGAATTGTGCCCATCCGGGTATATTGAGTGTTAATAATAAAAAATAAGGTGCAAGAAACATAGTAAACATTACTATCGTTTTTAACCAAATTCTCCAATCACCAGTTCGTTTTATATTGTTTTCTTTAAAATAACCATTCACTCTTTTATTAAGCGTTCTAAAGAAATTTGCAGAATCCGTTCTTGAGAAAGATAAAGTCTGTTTTTTCATCTGTTGCATTTTTGTTTTAAAGTTCAAGTAGAATGTTTCAATACTAATCAAAGCTGATTTTCAACTTTAATTACAATGATTTATTTCATAACTACTTCACTGTTCAATATATAACGGGATTTACACCAAAAACATATTAAGAGCCAAATATAATTAATAAACATATGGGGAGAATAACTTTTATGTATTAAAATGTATATTTTTGCAGAAATTTTAAAGACATGGAGTTAATATTAAAATATTTTCCGAATCTTACTGAAGATCAGGTAGATAAATTCACCAGATTAGAAGCGCTTTATCAAGATTGGAATCTAAAGATAAATGTGGTATCAAGAAAGGATATCGATGAACTGTATTTACGCCATGTACTTCATTCTTTAGCCATCGCTAAGCTAATTACTTTTAAGCCAGGCACTAAAGTAATGGATGTTGGGACTGGAGGAGGGTTTCCCGGAATTCCTTTGGCCATATTATTTCCAGAATGTTCATTTCATTTGGTCGATAGTATTAATAAAAAACTAAATGTTGTTCGTGAAGTGGTTGCTGGATTGGGTTTAGAAAATGTAAAAACAACTCATAGTCGTGTAGAAGCTATTAATGATACTTACGATTTTATTGTAAGTAGAGCTGTTGCTGCAATGCCTACTTTTGTGCACTGGAATAAAGGTAAAATAGCAAAAGAACAGCGCAACACACTTAAAAACGGAATTCTATATCTTAAAGGGGGCGATTTAACCGAAGAGCTTAAAGATTATAGATCAGTTACTATTTATGATATTCCTGATTTTTATGAAGAGGAGTTTTTCGATACAAAAAAAATAGTACACTTACCTATTAAGTATAAAGGAAAGTAATTACTGTTTTTATGTAATGAGGTTTAAGTTAGTAATAGAAGTGATTTAAACTTTTAAGCGAAAATTAGAAATTTTATGTTTATTTGAAGGCTTTTTTGAGTTGCATAGCATCGCTACGGAAATAAAAAAAGACAAAAATGGGCTTAAAAGGTCAATTTTTAGCAAATGGAAAAAGTTTAAATGACTTCATAGTATAAAACGCTTACCACTCATTAATCCGGTTTGAATCTAATTTAATAAAAATAAAAAGTAGGATAGTAAAACCCCATAGTCCAGACCCGCCATAACTAAAGAATGGAAGTGGTATTCCAATGGTTGGTATAAGTCCCATAACCATTCCTATATTAATCATAAAATGAAAAAATAGTATGGAAGCCACAGAATAGCCATAAACACGGCTAAATTGAGATTTTTGTAGTTCGGCTAAATGTAAAACTCTTATTAAGAGTAATATAAATAAGATAATAGTGAACATAGTACCAAGAAATCCCCATTCTTCACCTACAGTACTAAATATATAATCTGTATGTTGTTCAGGTACAAATTTACCAGTAGTACGCGTGCCTTCTAAAAAACCTTTTCCTGTAAAACCTCCAGAAGTAATTGCTTTTTCAGATTCATTTAGGTTGTAAGCGAATGTTTTTTTCATGCGCTCTAATTTGTTGGGATCTTTTTCTAAACGTAACCATAAACTTATACGGTCTTGTTGGTGTGGTTGTAGTATATGCTTATAAAAAAATTGTACGCCATATGCTAGCCCTAGGCATATTACTGTAAGCGCAATAGGTTGAAAAAGGCGCATTTTTTTTCTGCGGAAAAAATAAAACGTAAATAATAATATAGTGGCTATAATTACTGTTATTATAGGCCCTATTTTTAAAGTAGCTACAGAAATTAAAACAATAAAAACGGCTATTGATAAATATAATTTAGGCAGCCCTTCTCTGTATAAAACAAAAAAGAAAGAGCCATATACAAGTGTGCTTCCAGCATCGTTTTGTAGTAGAATTAAAAATGCAGGAGCGATTATTATAAGTGCAATTCTTAATTGGTCTTTTAAGTTTTTAATGTCAGTATTTAAATCACTAACATATTTTGCTACTGCTAATGCTGTTGCAGCTTTAGCAAATTCACTAGGTTGAAATGTCATGCCGCCTATACCATACCATGATGTGGCGCCGTTTACATTTTTTCCAAAAATAAACAATCCAACCAAGGAGAGTAGTGATGCGAAGTATATAATACTTGAGAATCGTTCATAAAATTTTGAATCGATAGCTAGTATTAGCATTATTAAAATAACGGAGAGTCCAATAAATAATAATTGCTTGCTATAGGGGTTGTTAAAACTAAACAACTCAATAGATCCACCAGATTGCGACGCAGATATTATATTAATTAACCCAAACCCTACTAAAAGAAAGTAAAGAATAATGGTCGCCCAATCGAATTTAAAGTGCCTATCGGTTTGTCTCATTTAATCTAATGGTATGACTTGTAGTTGGGTTTTTTCATTAATATTAAAAGGTTCACCAGATTGCGGTTTAGCATATTCATTTTCTAAACTATGAGTTCGTATCCAGTGTTCTAAATCTGTTCTAGTAATAGCTCCTTTTATATGTTTTTCGATCATTAAACTGGCAATTTTTGCAGCAAAACGAGATCCAAAATAACCGTTTTCTACAAATACAGCTAAGGCAATTTTTGGATTGTTTTTAGGGGCGAATGCAACAAAAATAGAATGATCTGTTAATTGCGTTCTAACACTATCTATTTTTACAAAATTTTCAACAGTTCCAGTTTTTCCACATATTTCAATATCCTTAACTTTTACGTATTTAGCTGTTCCATTCTCATATACTCTTAACATGCCTTCAATTACGGTCTCAAAGTGTTGCTTGTTAATAGTCGTGTATTTAGGAGTTGTATATTTTCTTGGTAATTTTTCACCTTCAATAGATTTTATAATATGAGGTGTAAAATAATATCCTCTATTAGCAATAGCTGCTGTCATATTTGCTAATTGTATTGGGGTTGTAGCGACTTCACCTTGCCCAATAGCATTGGATATGGTATACGTCGTTCTAAATGTTTTTGGGTATAGATTTTTATAATAGGCTCTATTTGGTATTCTTCCTTTTTGCCCAACATCTAAATCATTATTAAGAAAATTACCCAATCCAAAACTTTTCGCATGAGTGCTCCATTTATCGATACCTATAGATGCGTTTTCATATTTATCTAAAATTCTTCTATAAGCAGTTGCAAAATAAGCATTACAAGATTTTTGAATCCCAGTTATCATGTCATTTCTAACAATATGATTACTACAGTGACATTTCATAAAACTGTTACCGTATTTAAGCCCTCTATTACATGTTATTCTTTCTTCAGGAGATAAGACACCTTCTTGTAGCGCAATTAAAGCATTCATGAGTTTAAAAGGAGATCCTGGTTCGTAAACCCCAGATAAGCTTCTGTTAAATAAGGGTTTTGCAATAGTATCTCTGTGTAATTTAGTAAAGTTTTTAGAACGTTTTCTACCCACTAAATCATTAGGGTTATAAGTCGGGGCAGAAATCATTGCTAATATTTCTCCAGTACTGGGTTCAAGAGCAATAATGCCACCACGCTTGTTTCTCATAAGTAATTCGCCATAGGCTTGTAATTCTGCATCAATAGTTATAGTGACATCTTTTCCTTGTTCAGGAATAGTATCAAATTTACCTTCTTTATAAGGTCCTAAGTTTCTGTTAAAGCGGTCTTTTTGTATAAATTTAATACCTTTTCGACCTCTAAGTATCTTTTCATAGGAAATCTCTACTCCATTTTTCCCTATTAAATCCCCCATTTTATAATAAGGATCTTTTTTAATGTTGCTATTATTTACTTCTCCTATATCACCTAAAACATTAGCTCCAATAGTGGTTTCATATTGTCTTAGTGACCGTTTTTGAATATAAAACCCAACGTATTTTCGCATCTTTTCTTGTAGAATAGCATAGTCTTCCTTAGACATGTGAGATATAAAAACAGATGGTAAACGCGGTGAATAGTGTTTGGCTTTGTTGTATTTTTTTATGAATTCTTCTTTATTAATTTTTAAAAGATTACAAAACTCAAGGGTGTCTAGAGGCTCTACTTCTCTAGGAATTACCATGACATCATAAGACGGTTGATTTGCTACTAACAGTTTCCCTTTTCTGTCATACACAAAACCACGTTTCGGATAATCGTAAACTTTACGAATGGCATTATCTTCATATAAATTATTAGATTGAGAACTGTACAGCTGTAAATAGAATAAGCGTGCTGTAAACACTAAACCTACTAGAATTATACAAAAGAATAGTAAAAATTGTCTCATTTAGATGCTCTGCTGAAAAGGATAGTCACTAATACACATAAAAGTAACGTAAAAATACAAGAGAATAACGCGTTTTTTAGTATAAAAATTACTTTAGAAAAGTTAAAAATTTCTAGCAAGAATAGAATAAGGTGATGAATAGTGATGAGTATGGTCATATACGTTAATCTTTGCCCGGTATCTATGGCATTGAATTTAACAGTTTGATGCTCATATACTGCGCCAAAGCTAAATTTTAAGGCGGCAGGACGTAAAAAAGCAATGGTTACACTTGCTGCAGCATGAATTCCTCCGGTGTCTGAAAAAACATCTACCATAAGCCCAATTAAAAAACTTAAGAATATAAAAAGCATTCTGTTGTTTTTTATGGGAAATAAAATGATAAATAATACATACAGATAAGGGTTTATATAACCTAAAAAATTAATATGATTTAGTACTAATACTTGAACTAAAAGAAGCATTATAAAACGGATTATATTTGTTAGTATAATACTATTCATTGCTTGGGTTTAGTAATAAGTTTAATGCTTTTTTATCTTGATTTTCTATAATATATATATGTTCAATACTTGTCATGTCATTAAATAACTTAACATTTATTTCATAATAGTTTTCAGCGTTGTCAAGATTAAAACTTTCAATAGTACCAATAGGAACGCCTTTAGGGAAAATAGAAGATCTTCCTGAAGTAATAATAGTATCTCCTTTAATTACAGGAGCAATTTTAGGAATATCTGTTAATTGAATATACTCTGGTGAAATGGCATTCCAACTTAAAGAGCCAAAGTGATTTGTTTTCTTTAATTGAGCACTTATGCTTGTTGTTGTATTTAAAATAGAAATTACAGTCGCATATTTATTAGAAGTATTATCAATAATTCCTAGAATACCTTTAGGGGTAATAACGCCCATGTCTTGTTTTATACTATCTCTAATTCCTTTATTAATAGTTATAATATTATTGGTTAACGCATAACTATTTTTTAAGACTTTTGCAGCGATAATTTTATACTTAACACCATATGTTATACTATCTATATACGATTGGTTTACGATAGTATCATTACCATAAAGTAAATCACGTAATTGCCTGTTTTCTTCTTGGAGGGTAACATTTTGTTGTTTAAGATCGAAATAGTCTGCTATACCATTAGATGTATTATATAATCCTCCGCTTAAAAAGTTAGCAGAATTGATAAACTTACTTTTGTGATAAGAATGGGATTGAATAGTAAATGATAGCGCTATAGAAAACAGTAAAAAAAACAACAAAAACGTTTTATTGCGTAGTATAAAATTTACAATTTGCTGCATGTTATTTTAAAACCTATTTTATCAATACACTTTTGTATTTTGGTAAATTTTTAAGCGTAATTCCAGTACCTCGAACTACGGCGCGTAACGGATCTTCTGCTATGTAAACAGGTAAATCTGTTTTTTGCGATAAACGTTTGTCCAAACCACGAAGCATAGAACCACCACCAGCTAAATAGATGCCCGTGTTGTATATATCTGCTGCCAATTCTGGAGGGGTTTGCGATAAAGTTTCCATTACAGCATCTTCAATACGTAGTATCGATTTGTCTAAAGCTTTCGCAATTTCTCTAAAAGAAATTTGTACTTGCTTGGGTTTTCCTGTTAATAAATCACGTCCTTGAACACTCATATCTTCTGGAGGCAGATCTAAATCTTCAGTGGCTGCTCCAATTTGGATTTTTATTTTTTCTGCAGTGCGTTCACCAACATATAAATTGTGTTGGGTTCTCATATAATAAATAATATCGTTTGTAAATACATCTCCTGCAATCTTAACAGATTTATCACACACAATACCACCAAGAGCTATAACAGCGATTTCTGTTGTACCACCTCCAATATCTACAATCATATTTCCTTTAGGTTGCATAATATCTACCCCAATACCTATAGCTGCAGCCATAGGCTCATGTATAAGATATACTTCTTTACCATTTACTCGTTCTGCACTTTCCTTTACGGCTCGCATTTCAACTTCTGTAATTCCAGAAGGAATACAAATCACCATTCTTAAAGCCGGAGTAAACAGTTTCTTTTTTAAAGCAGGAATGTTTTTAATAAACATACTAATCATTTGCTCAGAAGCGTCAAAATCTGCAATTACACCATCTTTAAGAGGTCTAATTGTTTTTATGTTTTCATGCGTTTTTCCTTGCATCAAATTGGCTTCTTGGCCAACTGCAATTATTTTTCCAGATACGCGATCTCTAGCAACAATTGATGGTGCATCAACAACAACTTTGTCGTTATGAATAATTAATGTGTTCGCGGTTCCTAAATCTATTGCGATTTCTTCAGTTAGGAAATCAAAAAATCCCATATATTGTTTGCTATTATCTATGTTTGTAATACAGTATCTTGTAAATAATTAAGTACTGTAATGTACTGCTTTAATCCTATAAGCTGTAAATGTAAGAAAAGTTGCGAAAAAAAAGTAGTTTATTATTTATAGTTCTTATAATAATTTAAAAAGTTAGAAATGTAATGATATTTCTTTAAGACCTGTCAGTTTTTTAAAACTTGACAGGTCTAGATTCTAATAATCTGATAATTTTCTATTATGAGATCCCCGCCTTCGCGAGGATTTTAGTGCTTAAAGTGACGCGTTCCCGTAAATACCATAGAAATTGCATTATCATTACAATAATCGATACTTAATTGATCTTTAATTGATCCTCCTGGTTGTATTACAGCTGTTATTCCAGCTTGGTTTGCAATTTCTACACAATCTGGGAAAGGAAAAAAGGCATCACTAGCCATTACCGATCCTTTTAAATCAAAATTAAAGGACTGTGCTTTATGTATGGCTTGATTTAGAGCATCAACACGGCTGGTTTGCCCTGTTCCGCTGGCACATAATTGTTTGTTTTTTACTAAAACAATGGTATTCGATTTTGTGTGTTTACATATTTTGGATGCAAAAATTAAATCGTCTAACTCTTCAGTACTAGGGGCTTTGGTTGTTGCATTTTGAACGCCTTCAACAGTATCTGTAATTGTATTTCTATCTTGAACTAAAACGCCATTTAAACACGTTCTAACTGTTGTTTGAGGTATTTCTACATCTTTCAGAATTAAAAGGATTCTATTCTTTTTACCTTTAAGTACTTCTAATGCATCATTAGAAAATGATGGTGCTATTACAACTTCACAGAATAACTTATGTATTTCTTCTGCAGTAGCTTTATCTATTTCAGAATTACTAATTAAAACACCTCCAAAGGCAGATACTGGATCTCCAGCTAGAGCATCGGTATACGCTTTATATAAAGTTTCACGTTGTGCAAAACCACAGGCGTTATTATGTTTTAAAATAGCAAATGTTGGTGCTTCACCTTTAAATTCATCCATTAAACTAACTGCAGCATCAACATCTAAAAGATTATTATAACTTAATTCTTTACCATGAAGTTTAGTAAATAATTCATCAAAATTTCCATAGAAAAAACCTTTTTGATGTGGGTTTTCACCATATCGTAATACTTTTCCGTTAGTTTCAGAAATTTTTAATGCGGCAATATTATGGTCTTTATTAAAATAATTAAAGATGGCACTATCGTAATGTGAAGACACATTAAACGCTTTTGCTGCGAAAAGTTGTCTGTCTTCTTGGCTTAAGTCTCCTTTTTTAAGTGTAATAAGTTCTAAAAATTCAGAATAATCATTAACCGAAGACACACAAATGACATCAGCATAATTTTTAGCAGCTGCTCTAATTAAAGAAATACCTCCAATATCTATTTTTTCAATAATATCTTGAGTGCTAGCTCCAGAGGCAACTGTTTTTTCAAAAGGATATAAATCAACAATGACCACATCTATTTGAGGAATGTCATATTCAGCTAATTCAGCGACATCTCCATCATGGTTTTGCCTGTTAAGAATACCTCCAAAAACTTTAGGGTGTAATGTTTTTACGCGTCCTCCTAAAATAGAAGGGTAGGAAGTTACATCTTCCACAGGAACAACATTAATACCTAACTCGTTTATAAATTTTTCTGTACCACCTGTAGAATATATTGTGACACCTTGTGAATTTAGCTCTCTAACGATAGGTTCTAATCCATCTTTACTAAAAACCGAAATTAATGCAGATTTTATTGTTTTATTATTGCTCATTACCGTTGTGTTATTAAGCGCACAAATTTAGTGAATTCATGTGCTTTTGAAATGATAAAAACAATTGTTTTTTTAACGAAATGGTTGAGTTGTCAACAAATCAAGTTAAAAGTGAGCTGTTTGAAGTTTATTAAGTTATAATTTCGGTGACTGAGCGTAGCCGAAGTCACAAGTAAATCATTACGGATGACTTTGGCTCCGCATCAGTAAGCAGGAACATAAATGTTAAAAGCTAATTATTTAAACGGTGATCCATCTAATTGTTCTGCTACTTTTTCACAGATAAATTCAAGAAAACGTTCATCAGCGTCTGTAAAAGGATCGGGTGTGCTAGAGTCAATATCTATTTGTCCTATGTTTTCTCCATTTACAAAAATGGGAATAACTATTTCTGCTTTTACAGTTATACTACATGCAATATAATTGTCTTGAGCAGCAACATCTGGCACAACAAAGTTTTTATTACTTACGGCTACTTGCCCACAAATTCCTTTTCCAAAAGGAATAATAACATGGTCTGTAGGCTCGCCAACATATGGGCCAAGTTTAAGTTCGTTCTTATTACCATTTTTAAAATAAAAGCCCACCCAATTATAATAATCTACATGGGTTTCTAATAATTCACAAATAGCAAGTAACTGTTCATCTAAAGATTTCTCGTTGTTTAATAGTTTTTCAACTTGCGATTTTAATGTATTTAAAGGCATGATTTTAAAAATTTTGGTAAAAGTATTCAAAAAGGTGTAATTTAATCCACTTAAAGTCTATAAATTCGATTAAAGTTTAACTATCTCGTTGAAAGATTTAATTATTAAATATAAGTCTGTAATAAAGTTCATCCTTACATTTTTATTAGTGTATGTGGTGCTTACATTTATATATAAGTTTTACTTAGATTTTTCTGAAGGTTCAACGTATTATCCAGATTATATAACCAACTTGGTGGCACTTCAAACGGAACAACTATTGAATTTAGTAGGATATGAATCAACAATTCTGCCACATTCTAATGAACCTTCAATGAAATTAATTGTTAAGGGAAAATATTTAGCACGGGTTATTGAAGGGTGTAACTCTATTAGTGTTATTATTTTATTTATTTCTTTTGTTATTGCATTTTCAGGAAAATTAAAAACGACGTTGCTTTTTTTATTCGTAGGTAGCATTATAATTTATATTGCAAATTTATTTAGAATAGTTATTTTATCCATAGGGTTATTTCATTATCCATGGCGAAGTGAAACATTACACACCGTTGTTTTTCCTGCAATTATTTATGGGATGGTTTTTTTATTGTGGATGTTATGGGTAAATCGTTTTTCTAATATAGGCAAGAAGAATGAAACATCTTTAACTTAAATTTATTCATATTGAAAAATGCTTATATTGATGTACCATGTGACAGATTTTAAAAAAAAATAATATAAACACATGAAAGCATATTATAAATACTTCTGGTTATTTGGATTGTTTATGCTTTTAGCATTAATCCGGTTGTTTGAAAACGAACTGTTTTACGATCCGTATTTATCATTTTTCCATAGCGATTACCTGTATATGGACTCTCCAAGGCGAGAGATTTTTAAATTGTGTGCCTATACAAGTCTTAGATATTTTTTAAACGGGGTCATTTCTATAGCTATTTTATATGTGTTTTTTAAAGATATAAGTATCGTAAAATTCTCAGCGATAGTTTATGTATTTAGTTATGTTATTCTATTGCCATTATTTTTATTTTTTGTTCTAGATCCCAAACAAGAGAACTACTATATCTTTTTTAATATTAGGCGCTTTTTAATTCAGCCAATTATTTTATTACTCTTATTGCCAGCATTTTATTATTATAGAAAAGGGGTGTGATCGCAGTTAATTTTATCACAAAGAATTAGCATTCATTCGTTTTTTTGTAAATTTGTATTGTGAGACTCAAAATAATACATAAAATACTATCTGCCTTCATGGCATTTGTTTTGCTTTTTTCGACATTTTCTTTTTCTGTTGAAAAACACTTCTGTGGGACTCATTTGGTTGACACTGCTATTTTTTCTAAAGTTGAAAAATGTGGAATGGAGATGAACTCCAAAGCTTCTGTTAAGAAAAAATGCTGTAAAGATGAAGTTGAAGTAGTTAAAGGTCAAGATGAATTAAAGTTAAATACTTTTGATGATTTAAACTTTAATAGTCAGTCTATTTTAGTTGCTCATACCTATTCTTATACTAATTTTTTTGAGAGTTTGCCTAAGCGGATTATTCCTCATAAAGATTATTCTCCACCTAATTTAGTCTATGACATCCAAGTTTTAGATGCTGTTTATTTGATTTGATAAATTTTAGATTGATTTCGCTGTAGCGAAAATTTCTACAAATTTATTAATCAAATTTATACAATGAAACACACATATATAGTAGATGGAATGACCTGTAATGGTTGTAAGGCTTCAGTTGAAAAACATTTAGAAGCAATACAAAACGTTATATCTGCTTCCGTTAATCTTAACAAGAAAGAAGTACAAATAGAGAGTTCTTCTTTTCTTTCAGTTGAAAAATTACAAGGTGTATTACCAGAGAAGTTTTCAATTTATGATAACAAAAAAGAGAATGTTTTCGATTCAACTTCGGATTTAGTTTCATCAAAAAGCGAACTAAAAGAATTAAAACCTTTATTTATAATCTTTGGTTACATAACAGTAGCTTCAATCTTATTACATTATAAAAATTGGAATTGGAGCGCATTTATGCTTGACTTTATGGGATTGTTTTATATCGTTTTTAGTTTTTTTAAACTACTCGATTTAAAAGGGTTTTCAAAATCATTTAGAATGTATGATCCTTTAGCTAAAGTCATTCCAAGCTATGGATTAATTTATCCTTTTGTTGAAGTCGCTTTAGGGTTATTGTTTTTGCTACGCGTTCAAGTACCATTAGCATTAATAATAACGTTAGCTATTTTAGGAATAACGACTATTGGAGTAACAAAAACGTTATTGGATAAGAAAATAATACAATGTGCCTGTTTAGGTACCGCCTTAAAATTACCAATGACCAAAGCAACGTTTATTGAAAACACAATAATGATTGCTATGGCCGTTATAATGCTTGTTAAAATCTACAATTAATGAAGAATAAGTATATCCACTTTCGTAAACATAAGATGAAAAGGCTATTATTTATTTTAGTGCTTTTTCCCATATTTCTATTTTCTCAAGAGAAGATAAAAGGAATGGTTATGGAAGACAATGAAAAGAAAGAACACATAGGTTTACCTGGAGCAAACGTCTATTGGTTAGGGACAAGTATTGGAGCCGTTACAAATATAGATGGACTATTTTCAATTCCTTACAGTAAAGAAAACACGAAATTAGTGATTAGTTATGTTGGTTTTAAAACCGATACCCTTACTGTAAACTCAACAAAAGAAATACACCATTGGTTAATGCCAACAAGCTCATTAGATGAGGTCACAGTAACCTCTAGAAAACAAGCGACTGCAAAGTCGTATTTACAATCTCAAAATGTATTTACAGTAAGTAGTGATGAGCTTTTAAAAGCTGCCTGTTGCAATTTGGCAGAAAGTTTTGAAACCAACCCGTCTATTGATGTGAATTTTGCCGATGCCGTTACAGGAACGCGACAAATACGTATGTTGGGTTTAACAAGTCCTTATATTTTAATAGCTACCGAGAATATTCCATCGATTCGAGGTGCCGCTCAAGCTTTTGGATTAAGTTTTATTCCAGGTACTTGGGTAGAAAGTATACAGATAACTAAAGGAGTTGGAAGTGTTGTAAACGGTTATGAAAGTATTGCAGGACAAATTAATGCCGAACTGGTTAAACCTGCAACAGATAAATCTCTTTTTCTAAATTTATATTTAGCAGCAAATGGTAGAGCCGAATTAAACACGCATATTAATCATAAGTTAGATGACAAGTGGAGTACAGGTCTTTACATACATGGCAATCAAAGAACTGAAAAATTTGATAGGAACGGCGATTCTTTTTTGGACGTACCATTAGCAAAACAAATTAATGTATTAAATCGTTGGCAGTATATTAATTCTGAAAAAGGATTAGTAAGTTTTATTAATTTAAAATATTTAAGCGATAAAAAGCAAGCAGGACAATTACAATTTAATCCAGAAACGGACGAAGGTACTTTTAATGCTTGGGGTAGTGAAATAGATACAAAGCGTTACGAGTTAGCAACAAAATTTGGATATGTAAATCCGGAAATACCTTACCAAAGTATCGGTTTGCAAACCGCGTTTAGTGGCCATAAACAAGAGTCTTATTTTGGTTTAAACACTTATAATATAGAACACAATAGTTTTTATGTAAATGCCATTTATAATTCAATAATTAGCGATTCTAGGCATAAAGTTAAAACAGGATTAAATTATACGTACGATTTTTATGATGAAGATGTTAAGCTGTTAGATTATTCGAGAACAGAGAATTCTGTTGGTGCTTTTTTTGAATATAATTATGATAATTTAGATAAACTGAATTTAACTGCTGGCGTTAGAGTAGATCACCATAATTTATTAAAAACATTCATCACACCTCGATTGCATGTTAGGTATACACCATGGGAAAAATCGGCATTACGAGGTTCTTTTGGTAGAGGTAAAAGGAGCGCTAATATTTTTGCTGAAAACCAGAAGTTGTTTTCTACATCCAGAAACATTAATATTTTAGATACTACTGGCGCTATTTATGGTTTAGATCCAGAAATTGCTTGGAATTATGGTGTGTCTTTTTTACAAGGATTTAATCTTTTTGGAAAAAAAGGAGATATTACTTTAGATTATTATAGAACTGATTTTGTAAACCAGGTCGTTGTAGATTATGAAAATCCTAGACGTGTTAGTGTTTATAATTTAAAAGGGAAGAGCTATGCTAATAGTACACAATTAGAAATAAATTACAATCCTATTAAACCTATCGATTTACGATTTGCTTATAAATTTTATGATGTAAAAACACAGTATGAATCTGGAATTTTACAAAAGCCATTAACTCCAAAACATCGTGTTTTTGGAAATATATCTGCTGAAACTCAGGAGAAAGGAGAGAATAAATCACAATGGAAGTTTGATGTCACCTATAATTGGTTAAGTGAGCAACGTTTTTCTTCTACTATAGATAACCCTGTTCAGTTTCAATTAGATGAATTTTCTCCAACTTTAGGAACCTTGAATGCTCAAATAACTAAAGTGTTTTCGCCTAAATTTGAAATTTATATAGGAGGAGAAAATATCACAGATGAAAGGCAAAACGATCCTATTTTATCTGCGGCAGATGCTTTTGGTTCGAATTTTGATAGTACATTTGTATACGGCCCAATATTTGGCAGTAGCTATTACGCAGGTTTGCGTTATAAAATAGAATAAAGAAAAGTTAATATAAATGAAAATAAATTTTCAATGAAAAAGCTAATAGTATTATTAATTTTATTAATAGGAACAACCACATTTGCTCAAAACAAAAATGCGAGAGCATCTTTAGAAGTAGATGGTGTTTGTATGATGTGTAAGAGCAGAATTGAAAAAGCATCATTAAAAACAAAAGGTGTAAAATCGGCGGTTTGGAATGTGGAAAGTCATGAGCTTAAACTTATATATGACGAACGAAAAACCAATTTAGATTCTATACAAAATAATATAATTGCAGTTGGTCATGATACTCAGGAATTAAAAGCATCAGATGAAGCTTATAATACGGTTCACCCGTGTTGTAAATATAGAGATGATGACGTTATAGATGATCACCACAAAGATGAAAATTAACGAAAAGTCAAGGCGACTTCTAAAATAAAAAGGTTATAATTAAAAATTATAACCTTTTTATATAGCTGTAGTTTTTTCGATAGAATAAAACGTGCTAATTTTAGTACGAGGTATTTATTCTTTTTCAATATTTAAAAATTCACCCTTAGAAGGTTTTAACTTAAAAAAACGATTAAAAAATTGCTCTTCCTCGTTTGTAAGGTTTTTAAAGTCTAAACCATGATAGCTTATGATCCCTCGTTTTACTAATTTTCTAATATTTTCATCATTTTTCTGAATAGTTTTAGATTTGTCGGGTGCTATTGCGTAAGCAAACTTGGCTATTTTAGCTTTACCATTAATAGTATTCAACCTAAACAATAAATAACTATCTTTTTTATATTCGGCTTGTTTTAAGGGTTTTGGAACATCATTATTGGTTTTAGTAATTCTAAATACACAAACTCCTCTATCTTCTCCTTTATTTGCTAAAACAGCTACAGCAGTACCTTTAAAATTTAATTTACCGATAATTAATTTACCGTTATTATCTTTTAAATTATCTTCAGCAGTTAAGTTGCCTTTAAAAATTCCAGTTCCAGTAACAGAGCCGTTACTATTCGATTTAGCATTAAAATCGAGAAGATTATCAAAAATTCTATTTTTATTATTTTTAGCAAAACCCTTTATTGATGAGATTGCATTAACTTTTGTTAACGACTCTTTAGGTTGAAACTCAGAAATTAACTGAGATAAACTAACTGGTTTACTGATTAAGCTTGCTTCTTTTTCTGTATTAGTAATAGAATTATCATCTGTATTAGTAATAGAATTATCAATTTCTTCATTACTGCAACTAAAAGTTAAAGACAGGGTAATAATTAATAGACTTAAATAATTTGCTTTTTTGTTCATTGTTCTTAATATTAATTGTTTATATTTTAAAAGTTTTATAATTATAATTTTACTTTAAAATTTATAATTTTGACAAATAAACCAAAAATAAATAGTGTAAAGTAATTATATGAGTTTTTTATGATATCAATTACAGTTTAAATTGAGTTAAAAAAGACTTATTTATTTTCTTAAATTAGCATGCGTATCGAAATTTATAAAATCATAATCGAAATCTCTTCAGCAATCTTAATATTGGTTGCTTTTGAACTTATTAATCGCAAAAGTATTAAAGGATATACAATTATGGCAGTAGGTCAATTTTTAGCTATGATAGTTTGCATTTTCACTTCGCTTTGGTTTCTAGCGATCATGCATTTTGTGAATTTCTTATTAATGTTGCGTGGGTATTATAAGTGGAGAGGAGTTAGATAAGTTTATTTATAAAGTTATATACTTGTTTTTAGACCATTTAAATGATTAAGTAATGTTAAAACAATTATTATATATCGCCTCTTTTCTGTTTGCTGTAATTCCTCTTTTTGCTCAAAAATTAACTATAGACGGTAATAAATTTAAATGAGGAGGGAAAACTATTTTTTTGAATGGAATAAATACGCCATGGCAAAATAATGCTAATTTCAAAATTGATTTTTTAGGAACACCACATTTTTATCCAGCATATTGGACTAGTCAGTTTCAAAATATGGAAACTAATAAAGTGAATAGTGTGAGAATTTGGGTTCATGGTAGAGGAAATAATACACCGCAGTATGATGGTAATGGTTTTGCATTAGCTCCAAGTCAGGAGTTTTATGATGATTTGGACTTTGTATTAAACTTAGCTGTACAGCATAAAATTTATGTTATATTAAACCTATGGTCTTTTGATATGGTTTTAAAAAGTGGATTTGGACAACCTGGTAGTACACAATTCATACAGCATAGAAATACGATATTAGATAATAATAAAACAGTAAGTTATTTGAATAATTTTTTACAACCTGTCATAGAATTACATCAAGATAACCCATACCTTTTAGCTTATGAAGTCATTAACGAGCCAGAAGCAATTTGGGAAAATAGTAATGGTTTAGTAGATGATGCGATTAATAGAAATCAAATGATTGCATTTATTGCTAAAGCTGCTGCAAAGATTCATGAAGTATCTAACAATAAACAATTTGTTACTTTAGGTTCTAAATGGATCGTTTACAATAGTAGTAATTTTAACTCTTATGGAGGCGTAATAAGTCCAGGCGATAATTATACAGATGCATCATTACAAGCTCAATTTAATGATCCAAATGCGTATTTGGATTTTTATTCTATGCATTGGTACCAATGGCAAAGCACAGGATCACCATTTAATAAAACGGTGTCAAATTTATATCCTAGTGTAACCAAACCTGTTTTGGTAGCAGAATATCCAGGGTTGGATTTACCTAATAATAATTGTGGCTGTACGTGTGGTACACCTGTAGTTTGTAATTTTAATAAAACAATAGTACAAGCCTATGAAGATATAGAAAGTAATAATTTTGCTGGGATAACGGCTTGGAGAAATGGTCAGGAGGATGATGGCTTTGGTACTTCAGCTAAAATATATGAAGCTACTCTTGCATTTGCAAACGCTAATACAGACCTGGTATCTCCACAACCTGATAGGCATTCTGGTTTAATAGTTAATAATTATACAGCAAATGGTTTTACTTTAAATTGGGATACTAATGAAAATGCCATAAACGGGACTAATGTCTTTATTATAGATGAAAATAGTAGTTCAGGAGATGTTTATATTGAAACACTAGAACCTGGAGAAATGTCTTTTGAGTATTCTGGTACTTATGGACCAGTTACCATACAACCAGGTGGTACTTATACCTTAAAACTTCAAGCGCTTCCAGATGCTAATAATGATGGGTATTCGCAAATAACGGTTTCAACATTATCTTCAAATGATTTTGAAGCACATAAACAAAGCATAGTTATTTATCCAAATCCTTTTTCTAAATTTTTAAATATTAAGAATTTAAGCAATGCTAAAATAGAATCTGTAAAAATTAGTAATACTTTAGGGCAGATCATATTAAAAGCAAGTAAAACAATAATAGATACATCAGGATTATCAAAAGGGTTATATTTTGTTGAGATTGAGATTGATAATATCACTATTATAAAACGTCTTTTTAAAGAATAATAAACGTTTTAGTTTTTGTTTATTTATAATTCAAATTAACCCGTATTATTCATCGGAATAATATTTTGGTCAATCATTCAATATTATATTTTACAATTACTTATTTCTTTAAATTTTGTAATTTATAAGCTGTTTTTTGGTTGTACTTGAGTATAATGTGTCTAATAAATTTACA
>CALGLR010000022.1 GCA_937959395.1 uncultured Flavobacteriaceae bacterium
CTGAGTTATGGGCTTTAAAGCACCAATGTTTTTTAAAGTTTGATTTAACTGTTCCTGTTTTTAATACAATAAAAATAAGTAATTAAGTCTGTTATCAATATAGATAATATGGGCTTGACCATTGATGGACTGAGTTCGATATAAGGAAATCACGTCTGTTCGAGTGCTTCGACATTAGGAGAAGTGTATCGAGTCCCGATAGCTATCGGGAGTGATTTTCGTATCAAAAACCTATTCTCAATACTATTTCTTCCCACTTTGTTGCAAAAAACCACTCGATTTGACGGTTTTTGATCAAAAACCCATTTATATAGAGCTCAGGTTACAAGTATAGAAAAAAGGAAAATCATTAACATCATTCTAGAAAATGATGTTTTTGTGTTTAAGAATGACTCCAATTATCTGGATCATCACTATTATTAGGAGATAATCCAATAACATCTCCGTCTAAACTAACTCCTAACCCTAAAACAGTTCTATTTACATAATTAAAATAGCTAGTGACTTGATTTAGCTCTAAGATTTCACCATCTGTAAATCCTGATGCTCTTAGATTAATAATTACTGCTTCTGTTATTGAATTATGATTAAGTGTTAGTTGCTTAGCATATTCTAGTCCTTTAATAAATTTCTCTTCTAAAGAATCATTAAAGTTATTATTTTTAATCCCTTTAAAAATAGAGTTAGCTAGTGTATCATTATTTAACAAACGCTTTAACCCTGCAAAATGATGTTCTACGCAATAACTACATTCGTTTAAATAACTTACATAAACACCTGCTGTTTCTAAATACCATTTTGGTAAGGTATTATTAGAATTATGTAATACATTTTTATATAAAGACATGTGCCCCACTAAAGAATGCGGCCTTAAACTATGAACAGCTAGTATATTATCGACATTGTTGTTTGGGCCAGTTACTTTTTTATAGAGTCGCTTTAATTGCCCTTCTGCTTCATCACTATTAATAACTTTTATCCAACTCATATTTATGACTTCGTGTTCTTTTCTTCAATCCACTTACTCATGTATTTCGTGCTTTGAAGGTTATTATATTGTAACATTTTACCTGTGAAGTTGTTTAAACGATTGCCCTCTAAATCGACTTGAAGCTCTTCTATTTTTAATAAAAACTTTTCTTCAAATTTTGTTTTTTTAAAGCGCTTATTAAGGCATTCAAATCCATAATGTTTACCAAATTTCCAAAGCGCTTCTTTAGAATATAATTCTACTGCTTTTTCGGCAAAAACAATAGGGTCATCTTCTATAAAACCAGAAATTGCTTTATTAAATAAACCTTCGGCAGCGATTGAAGACATGCCACAAGGAGTTCCGTTTTTCATGGCATCGATAAGCTTTCCTTTTAACCCAGCTCCAAACTGCAAAGGCGCTAAACACACTTTAGCTTTTTTCATAACTTCATCAACATCGTCAACAAATCCTTTTATTAAGAATCCTTCTTTTTTATTATTTAAGTCATTAATTTTTTGAGAAGCATAAGCACCATAAATATGTAACTCGGCATCGGGAAGTGCACTTTTAATTAAAGGCCAAATCGTTTTCTTTAAATACTGTACCGATTGCACATTAGGTTCATGCAAAAAATTACCAATCGTAATAAAATGCGTTCTATCTCCAAATTTAGGAGAAATCTCTTGTTCTACTTCAGAAATAGGATCGACAAGAAAGGGTAAGTAGTAAATGAGATTCCTATCCATATGAAAATCTGACTTTAAGATTTTCATTTCAGCTTCAGAAATAATTAAACTTATATCACACCTATATATACTTGCTATTTCTCTATGCGCAAAATCATTAAATAAATAGGTTTTATCAAATGGTTTTTGATCTTTAAACGCATTTTGTCGTCCTTTTCTAAGACAGTGCAAATCTTCAGTATCTAAAATACGTAAAGCTGTAGGACAATGTTCTGCAACACGCCATCCAAATTGTTCTTCGGTCATGAAACGGTCAAAAACAACTGTGTTTGGGTTTAGATCTTTAATAAATGTATCAAAACTGGAATCGTTTAATACAATAGACTTCGTATCAACTCCAATACTTTTCAAATCAAATGCTTTATCACTTTTTGCACACGCGGTGGCAAATGTTATTTTATATTTTTGACTTTGAAATAATTCTATTAATTGCATCATTCTGCTTCCGGCTGCAGAGCTTTTTGGTTCTGGCCATACAAAGCCAATAATTAATACACTTTTACTCATAGAGTTTCAAAATATAAAATGTTAAGAATTAGAAAATTATTTATTAAATCTAATTATTCAGGCTTAGGTACTAGAGCATATTTCATACGCATTTGTTTGGCCCAAGTTATGACCTGATCTATTTGTTCTTGAGATAATTCTGCCTCACCATGCGTCCAGGTGTAAGATGGTAATGGCATTTCTTTTTCTTCAACCATTTCTATAACCTCATCTAACTTATGATCTTTTCGTTTAACGGAATATCCCTCCCATTTAGAAAAATCTAAATGCTTAGTTCCATCTTTTATATGGTCTGCCAACCAATAATTTACTGGCGTAATATTACTATACCAAGGATAACGTGTATGGTTACTATGACAATCGAAACAAGTTTCTTTTAATATCACTTTTACAGCCTCAGGTGGTTTCGTTTCTGCTAAGAAAGCATTAACTGCTGTTAAATCACCTGCATTTTTTTCTGGTCTAAAAAACTGAGCGATAACAAATACTATTAATAATATTAATCCTATTTTTTTTATAATCTTCATCGTTATTTATTAATTTTATGGCTTAAAAATAGGAAAAACTCTTGACTACTGAAGCATTATATGAAGAATTAAATTATGTAAATCATTCTAGGGAGAAGCGACTAATTTATGCCAATTTAATGATTGAAAAACCTTATTTAATTCCTAAATTAATGGGTATTCTTTTTTTGGTAGATGATAAAATTTCGCCTCGTGCTGCTTGGGTTTTAGAGTTTATGTGCGGCGAAAATCTTGATGCTATTATTCCTTATTTAGATTTATTTATAGAGCATATGCATACGGTTCATTTAGATCCTGCTGTGCGCCCTGTTGCTAAAATATGTGAGTATTTAATAACAGCATATTATTCTAAAGAAAGCAACAACATTAAAACACATTTGCTTCCAAAACATCTTGAAAAAATAACCGAAACCTGTTTTGATTGGATGATTAATGATGAAAAAGTTGCACCCAAAGCTTATGGTATGAATTGTCTCTATTTATTAGGCAAAGATTACGATTGGATTCATCCAGAGTTAGTTACCATTTTACAACGCGATTACCATTCGCAAAGTGCTGCATTTAAAGCACGATCTCGTCATATATTTAAGAAGTTAAAAATATAGTTTCTATTTTATAATTTCATTAAAACGTCTTCTTCTGTTTTTGTAATTGATAATAGCTTGCTTTTTACCAATCTTGGAATTAAAACTCTCCAATTCTCATCTTTCTTAAAAATTGATTTTAAAATGGAATGTGCTTTTTTAAAATCTTTATTATTAAGTAAATTAATAGCGTACCAATATTGCATTTCTAAATTTTCGGGAAATAAACGCTGCGCCTTCAAATATTCTTCTTCAGCTTTTTTAGAATTTCCTTCTTCCATCGCCAAATCTCCATTATTCATAAAATTATAAGCTTTATTAACGGTCATTAATCGTTCTAACTCCAATAATGGATTTTCATTATCATCTACACGTAAATCCATTACTGTGTCTTCCCAACTATTACCTGTAGCTGTACCACTAACAATTAAGATTACGGCAGATTGTTTCCCTCTAATGTCTCCTTTCTCTGCTTGTGCCGCTTTAAGCGAAGCTAAAAGTCGCTCACTAAGTGTTCCTTTTGTTTTTTCAAAAGCATTTGCCATAGCATCCCAAACTGTAGCATTCAACATCATATTCGCTTGTACAGAATAATTTTTTCCTTGGCGATGACCAGCTTCAGTAATACATAAACTTCCGGTATGAGTAGCAACCTCTCCTTTTACATTTAACATTCCCACTTGCCGGTAGGCTTCTCCTCTATCATTTGCTATTAAAGCATTCATTGCTTGTTGTGGTGATAAGCCTTGTTTCATTAAAGCCAAACCCTTTGGTCCATAATCTGGCTTTGTAAGCGATTGTGTAGCCACAACCCCTACTCCTGCTTCTCCGTAAACCACACTAGTTCCTACACTAAACCAATGCGATTGAACTGCAACTCCCATTTCTCCAGTAATTGAATCCCTTGCTACAATAGAATAAGTGTGCGTAAAAGGTTCAGACTTTTTAAAAGATTGCGCAAATAGAGTTTGAGAAAGGATTAAGGAGATAAACAAACATACTTTATTCATTTTTTTATTTTTTCATCTAATATATGCATATATTATGATGTCATTTATTTATCATGAATAATACATATTCAAATTTATATAAAGACTATTATTATTTTTTATACTTTTAAATAAGTATCTCATACATTAGTATTTAAATATGGAAAAGATTACCAACGAAAATAATAGTAAAATATCAATTAAAAATCCTTTACCAATACCTATATTTGCACCTTTCAAAAAATAACACATGTCATTATCAACACTTAACGCTATATCACCAATAGATGGTAGGTATCGAAATAAAATTGATGTTTTAGGAAAGTATTTTTCTGAAGAAGCTTTAATAAAATACCGAGTATTAGTAGAGGTTGAGTATTTTATCACCTTATGTGAAATTCCATTACCTCAATTAGAATCTATAAACCCTACTGTTTTTGAAGATTTGCGTAAAATATATCTTGAGTTTTCTAGTAAAGATGCTTTAGCTATTAAAGATATTGAGAAAGTAACAAATCACGATGTTAAAGCTGTTGAGTATTTTATTAAAGATAAATTTGACCAACTTGGTCTTGCTGAATATAAAGAATTTATCCATTTTGGGTTAACATCTCAAGATATAAACAACACAGCTATCCCATTAAGTATTAAGGATGCAATGAACGATGTATATGTTCCTGAATATTTTAATGTTTTAAAACGTTTAAAAGAACTAGTTGTTGAATGGGAAGCCATTCCAATGCTAGCTAGAACACACGGGCAACCTGCTTCTCCAACTAGACTAGGCAAAGAAATTAATGTTTTCGTTGTTCGCTTAGAAGAGCAATTTAACTTATTAAATGACATACCAAGCGCTGCAAAATTTGGAGGTGCGACCGGTAATTTTAATGCACATAAAGTCGCTTACCCATCCATAGACTGGAAAACATTTGGATCTCAATTTGTACAAGAGAAATTAGGTTTACAACATTCTTTTCCTACAACGCAAATTGAACATTATGATCATATGGCTGCTTTATTTGATTGCATAAAGCGAATAAATACTATTATTTTAGATTTAAATCGTGATATGTGGACGTACGTATCTATGGATTATTTTAAACAAAAAATTAAAGCTGGAGAAGTTGGAAGCTCTGCAATGCCTCATAAAGTAAATCCTATTGATTTTGAAAATAGTGAAGGAAATATAGGTATTGCTAATGCTATTTTTGAGCATTTATCTGCCAAATTACCTGTTTCACGTTTGCAACGCGATTTAACAGATAGTACTGTTTTAAGGAATGTAGGCGTTCCTTTTGGGCATACTTTAATTGCTTATCAAAGTACTTTAAAAGGTTTAAATAAATTATTACTTAATAAGCCAAAGTTTGAAGCCGATTTAGAAAATAATTGGGCTGTAGTTGCAGAAGCTATTCAAACCATATTAAGACGAGAAGGCTATCCTAATCCATATGAAGCTTTAAAAGGTTTAACGAGAACTAACGAAGCAATTAATAAACAATCTATCTCAGAATTCATTGATACTCTTGAAGTCGCTAATACCATAAAAGAAGAACTAAAAGCAATATCTCCAAGTAATTATACAGGGATATAATTTAAGATAATAATTATCTATTGATCTAAAAGGAATTAAGAATTCATATTAATACCTTACAGGTTACTAACACTACAAAAGACCTGCAAAGAGTTATATCTCTAATTAATTATATTAGAATATAATTCAGGTGATAAATATTATTATGTATTTTGAAAAGGTTATTATTCATATAATATTAACTTAATAAATTAACAACCTTCTATAATTTAAAATTAAAATTATGACTCTTACTAACAAAACTAAGATCACAAAAACGAAATCTGCTACCAGATTATTTTATCTTATTTTTTGTCTTTCTATTATAGGAATTCAACAAAGTTATTCGCAAGATAGAATTACTTTACAAGGTAAAATAACCAACACATCCAATCAAACACCTATTAGTGATGCAACCATTTTAATAAGAGATGTTCAAAATGGAACAGTTTCTGACTCTGAAGGTAATTATACTTTAGGAGGAATAAAAAGTGGAGACATCATTGAGGTGTCTAAATTAGGCTTTAGAACAGCTACTTACACGGTTAAAGGAAAAAGGAAAAACCAAAAATGGGATGTTACGCTCTCTGAAGATTTATTATCTCTATCTGAAGTTGTAGTAACAAATTTTGGAGGATCTTCTAATCAAAAAGAAAAAATTGAATCTAGTGTTGCCATTACTACTATTAATAGTAAGGAAATAGATGAACGTTTACCTAGAAATAACGCCGATCTTTTAAAAGCAATACCTGGTTTCTGGGTAGAAAGTGCTGGTGGAGATGGCCCTGCAAGTGTATGGGTAAGAGGGTTTCCCCAAGCTGGAGGTTATGCTTTTTTAGGTATTATGGAAGATGGATTACCAGTTTTTCAAACAGGGTATTACAACTTACCTTCTCCTGATTTATTTTATAAAGTAGATGACAACCTAGCTAAAGTAGAGGCCATAAGAGGTGGTTCGGCTCCAATCATCATGCAAGGTGCGGTCGGTGCAGTAGTAAATCACATATCAAAAACTGGTAGTCAAATTTTTAAAGGATCTACCAAGTTATCATACAATCCAATACAAGGTTTAGGAAGAATAGACTTAAACCTGGGAGGCCCAATGTCTAAAAGTACGACATATAACGTTGGTGGTTTTTACAGAAATGAAACTGGGCTTTACGATTATGGTTATTCAGCTAATCGAGGAGGACAGATTAAAGCAAATGTACAACAGAAATTTAATAAGGTAAAAATTAAATATTCTGCTAAATATATTAATGATTATGTGAATTGGAACTTACCTTCTCCTTATTTATTTAATAAAAATGGAGACGTAGATGAAATCCCTGGATTTAACCTTCAAACTGCTGGAATTGGCACTGATACATCTGACACAGAATATACGTATACTCTCCCTTCAGGAAGGGTTATAGAAGGTGATCTTAAAGACGGGTTTTATACAGATTTAATAAGTGGAGGTCTAGAATTAGATTTTGATATAGGGAAGAATTGGTCGTTAGTGAATAAATTTAGATATGATGATATTACTCACAATAATAATTCTGATGTAATTACAGATATTCTACCTCTAGATCCAAATATCGCTTACACTTACACAGATGGTACACCTTTAAATAACCCTGCAACTCTAAACGGGAATGGTTTACAAGTTATTAATTTTATCTTAAAGACTGATAACACTTACAAGCAATTAATAAATCGTATGGAACTCTCCAATACAACCAAAAAGAACAGTTTTACATTTGGAGCTGAATACTATTTGTATGAATTAGAAAATGATGCCGTTAGTTCTATTAACTCTAAAGAATTAACTAATTCTCCAAGAGTTATAGTAGATCCAAACAATCCGTTTGGAGCGCATACGCCTCTTTCAGTTTTTGATGCCTCTGGTCAAAATGCAGCAACTGGTAAGGAAAATACTATATCCTTATACTTTGATGATCAATTAAAGGCCTCTGATAAATTAAACCTTAATATTGGATTTAGATTTGATAATAAAAGTGTTGAAGGTAGTACTTCTATTCAAACACCACAAATTGTATTGCCTACAGGACAAGGTCTTAATTATGTTACAACTGGTACTCAACAATTTGATGATAATCGTTCTGGATTTGCAGCCACTTTAGGTTTAAATTATAAAGTAAATAATAATTCTTCTTTATTTGCAAGGAGCACACTAGCTGATAGCTCTATAAAACTTGGAGATTACACTTCATTATTGGTTGAATTAGATGTTTTAAAAGCTTCTGATAACACAAGTGTTTCTCAATCGGAATTAGGATTTAAGTATAGAGGAGAAAAAACAGCTCTATTTTCTTCAATAATTTATGCAACAGTGAATGACGCTATATCTCCAATTGCATTACCTAGTGCTCAAGGTGCTTTGTTATTCCAAAACATTTTCCAATCTACAACAACTTTATCCGCAGAAGTAGAAGCTCAATATAGACCAAACAATAAATGGTTATTTAAATTAGTAAACACATTACAAGATGCCGAATATTCTAAATTAAACTTTATAGCTAGACAAGGTACAGTTATAGCTGGTCAAGAATTTGACTGGTCTGGAAATAAGGCAGAACATGTTCCTGGTATTGCTTCAGATTTGTATGCAGCTTATACTGTTAAAAAACTTGTTCTATCTGCAGATATTAGATATTATGGAGACCGTTGGTCTACACCTGCAAATAATATAAAATTAAAAGGTTATGCCGAATTTAATGCTGGCATAAATTATATATTCAATCCAAGGCTTAATCTTAGAATTCAAGGTTCTAATTTATTTAACACCGTAGCCTTAATTGAAGGAAATACTCGTGGAGACCAATTTATAACTGCTGATGTTCTTGATGGCAGACCTGCAATTGGTAAAAGAATATTACCTAGAGCATTATTCTTTAAATTAATTTACAATTTTGGTTTGTAAAATTATAGTTATATCATTTCTTATTTGAAATGGTATTACTCATAAAAATCAAAGAGGCTTATCTTACGATAAGCCTCTTTTTTACATTTAACATAAACTATAAACTTTTATTTAAAAAAATCTATAATACCTTTTAATTGATTTTTATCTACATCTGCTTTTTGTAAATCATCAATTAATTTAACCATATTTTCTGGTCTCATATTATCACCTAATACTCTTACCACACCAAAACCTTTATCTTCTGTACTTGCTAGAACTAAAATTTCGTCAACGACATCATCTGTTCCTTCAGTATTTATTCTAAACCTTATACCATCTGTCTTAAACTCCATAAGCTCATCATATTTACCATTCTTAAAGATCTTTTGTACATTCTCAAGCTCTTTATTATAAGCCTCTAAATTATCTTCTTTAACACGGTAGCCTAAAAAGTTTATTTTCTCTAAAGAATTATAAGTCTTCTTTTGCTCTTCTGTAAACTCTACGTTACTTATATCTATCATCTTTGGAGATAAATCAATCACAGTAAAATTTGGTAACTCTTGGTGTTCTACAAAGTAAGTTTGAATTGATCCTTCATTCTTACAACTAGATACCAGAACAATTAAAAGAAAACTTACAAATAATGTTTTAATGTGTTTTTGCATGATTATTTCTTATTTTTCTTATCTAATTTATCACCTCCTGGTAAATCCATTTTGTTTGCTAACTTAGATATTTGATTTAAATCAATATCACCTGTAAAAGAAATAAGCACTGTTTCTATACTTCTCTTTTCACCATTTATATTAATATCTTGATCTTTCATTATAGCGTCTAATCCATTTACAAACATTAATAATTCGCTTACGTGATCTTCATCTTTACCTTCTTTAACATAGAATTTCACAACCATTCCTTCATCCTTAACTTCCATTAGTTCTTCTAAAGAATTTTTACGTTTATTTACCCAGCCAGCAATATCAGATGCTATTGTCTTATTATCTGTAGCCATTGTTTTAAAGCTAGTAATACTGTTTACCATATCTAAAAACTCTTGTGCTTCAGCATCCTCTGTATTAATGTCTATTTTTGCTAGCATTTGAAACATTTTTGGTTTAATAGATACAAATGTTACATCATTATCATCGCTATATTTTTCAAATATCGAATTTTGTGCCATTGCAGTTAGCGGCATAAGTAATATTGCTAACACAAATAAAGTAAGGGTCTTTTTCATCATTTTTATATTTATCGTTTTCATAATTGTCGTTTTAATTGTTAATAATTTTAAAATGCTTATAAATTGTTGCATTCTATTTTTTAAATATTCGGTTTAAAGGTTTATTCATATCTCCAAGATATTCAAGCTGTGTTCCTGCATTTTCTAACTGTCCTAAATAAGAAACTTGTCTAGTCCCTTTATTAAATACATTAGAAACTAGTTGCAATGATTCTCTAACCTCGTTTAAGGCCAATTGTTTTTCATTTTCGCTATAGGTTCCTAACTCTTCTTGAGAAATTTTTGTATTATTAAAATACATTCCAAACATAAGAACTGCTACTGCTGCGACTGATAACCATTTGTAGTTAAAAACTTTTTTAGTTGTTAATGGTACGTCTTTAGTGAACTGTTCTTGTTGGTTTACCAAAAAATAGCCAAATAATGGTTTATACATTTCTAAATGCGGCGCTACAGTTTCTTGCGAAAAATAGTCTTTTAACTGCTGCTCTTCTTTTAGAGTCGTTTCTCCATTATCGTACTTTTCTAGTAATTTTTCTATATTATTTAATACCATAGTTATGTGTATTAGTTAATTGTTGTCTTATTGTTTTTCTTGCTCGAGATAATGTAACTCTTATTGTTGCTTCGCTCATATCTAGCATTTTAGCGATTTCTTTAAATTCATATTGTTCTATATCTCTTAATTGTATAATCATTTTTTGTTGTTCTGGTAACTCTTCTATTATTTTCCCAACCCAATCAATACTATCATTAAGCTCTACTTGTTTTTGTAGCGCTACGTTATGATCTTGATAGTTACTGTGCACTATTTTTAAATTCTGTGCTTGCTTAGATTTTAACTTATCAAAACAAAAATTCTTTGTCATCGTCATAGAAAAAGCTTCAACATTCTTATAATCTGCTATTTTCTTATTATTTGCCCATAACTTTAACAATACATCTTGAGTAGCATCTTCAGCTTCTTCTGTAGAAACTAAAAGTCGTTTTGCTAGTCTAAAGACTTTATCTTTAAAAGGCATTACAATATTTAAAAATTCTGCCTGCGTCATTTTTTGGTTTGGTTGTGGTTAATAAAGGGTATTATTCGCTTTATGTTATTACGACGACTGACTTTTAGTTTTGTTACAAAAAATTTTTAAAACAAAATAAAGTCCTTATTTTTAGTGTTGCTATAACTAAGCTAATTGAAAGACATTAATCTAATATACGACTGATAGTTTATAGCCATTCAAAATATTATCAATATAAAGTAAGAACTTACGGAAGCTAGCTTTTGATATAAGTCTACTAAAACTTTTTTTTATATGAAAAATTTAAAATTTACAATCCTTATAATTACGGCATTAGTATTAACTAGTTGTTTTAGTGATCGAGACGATAATATAATTTCTGCTAGTGAGATTAATGATTTTATTTGGAAAGGAATGAATGTGGCCTATTTATATAAGGACGATATTTCAGATTTAGCAAATGATCGTTTTTCTTCAGATGAAGAGTATGCAAATTATTTAAATGGCTTTGATGATCCTGAATTACTATTTGAAAGTTTAATATATAATCGTGAAACTGTAGATCGGTTTAGTTGGATAGTTGATGACTATTTAGCATTAGAACAGCAATTTCAAGGTGTAACATTATCTAATGGTATGGAATTTAGTCTTAGACAAGTAACTCCAAATAGTAACGATGTTTTTGGTTACGTACGTTATGTTTTACCTGGTACAAGTGCAGAAAGTGCTGGTTTACAAAGAGGGGCTATTTTTTCAGGTATTAATGGTACCTCTTTAACTGTCGATAATTTTAGAAGTTTATTAACTCCAGACGCATATACGATTAATTTGGCTACTTATGATGACAATGGTACTCCTGAACGTGATGATGATTCCGTTACTCCATTAACAGATACAGTAAGCTTAACCAAAACACCATACACAGAAAACCCAATTCTAATTAATTCGGTATTAAACGTAAATGGTAGTAATGTAGGTTATTTAATGTACAATGGATTTACAAGAACTGACGCCTTTGAAACTGAATTAAAAAATGTATTTGCCAATTTTAAAGCCAATAATGTAACAGATCTAGTATTAGATTTAAGATATAATCCAGGTGGCTCAGTAGGTACCGCGACTCTATTAGGAAGCCTTATTACCGGACAATTTACAGGAGAAGTCTATTCGAAACTCATATACAATAGTGGATTACAAGCAAATAATACAGATTTCAATTTCTCAAATGAAGGAGGCAATAGTCTAAATTTAGATAAAGTTTATGTTTTAGCAACGGGATCTTCAGCTTCTGCAAGTGAATTAATAATTAATAGTTTGGGGGAATACATTGATGTCATCCATATAGGAACAAAAACTGTAGGAAAATCTCAAGCATCTGTAACGTTATATGATTCTCCAGATTTTTCAAGAAACGATGTAAGTTTACTACATACCTATGCAATGCAGCCGTTAGTTGCGATATCAAAAAACAAAAATGATGGTGTAGTGCCTTCTGATGGTATAATTCCAGATACAGAAGTAAGCGAATCCATATCTAATTTGGGAGTTTTAGGAGCTATTAATGAACCTTTATTAGCTGAAGCCTTATTTCAAATTGAGAACACATTTCGTTCTCCTAATTCTTATCAAAACCAACCAGAATATCTTGTTGGAGATAGTAACGATTTTAAACCTTTAAGAAAGGAAATGTATATCGATATAAATTTCAAATAATATTATATACCATAAGTCGAAATACTGGATCTGACGTAATTTTCTTAAATCGAACTCGCGTTATAATATATATAAAACAAAAAAGACTTGCTTTTCAGCAAGTCTTTTTTGTTTTGAAAAATATATCGTTTTATTTCTCTACTTTTTTTGGTGCATTTAACGTTTTACTCATCTCTAAAGAAATAGCAGAACGGTCATACTTTAGTTTGCCAGACATGGTCTCTAGAATACAGCTACCATCTTTTTCGTTAATTTCGAAAATTTTACCATGCAAACCACTTTTAGTAATTACTTTATCACCTCGCTTTAACTCGGCAGCAAATTTCTTTTCTTGTTTTGCGCGTTTCATTTGTGGTGCAATCATAAAAAAATAGACCACTACAAACATGGCAAGCATTGGCCACGCGCTTAAAATCCCTTCGCTCATTATTGTATCACTGGGCTTGTAGGGTTCTTTGCAGGTGCATTAGGATCTGGCTTTACAAAAGCAGTAATCTTAACAACTTCTTTCCCTCCTTGAGTATTAGCAGTAACTGTAACTGCTTTAGAAACTTTATTAGTTCCTTTACCGTTAAACTTTACTGTAAAACTTCCCGATGCTCCAGGAGCTAAAGGTTCTTTAGTCCAATCTTGAGGAATAGTACACCCACAAGAACTTTTAATATTTGTTATAACTAAAGGAGCTTCTCCTGTATTTTTATAATTAAATACCGTTTCTACATTTGTTCCAGATATTATTTCGCCAAAATCATGTTCTTTTTTATCGAACTCAATCACAGGGAATTTAGATGAATTAGCATCTCTAGTAGCCGCTGCTGCTACATTACTTTCATCAATTTTTTTTGTTGCATCTTCTTTACAAGATGTAAATGCTATTAGGCAAACCGCACTAAGCATTAAAAATACTTTTTTCATAATTTTAATTTATTTATTGGGTATTTATTGTATTGATTCGTAAAAATAAGAATAATTTTGAATTACATCAACCCTCTTCCAACTTTATTCAGTTTTCCTTTTTCTTGATATTCTTTAACTAATTTATCTAAAATACCATTAATAAAGATACTACTTTTTGGTGTTGAGTATTCTTTTGAGATCTCTAAATACTCATTTATAGTCACTTTAGTGGGGATTGACGGGAAGTTTTGTAGTTCGCAAATTGCCATTTTTAACAATACATAATCAATATTTGCTATTCGTTCTGAATCCCAATTCTTAGTTTTTTCAGCAATTTCAGTTGCTAAAATAGATTGGTTTAATAATGTTTTCTTAAATAACTTTATAGCATATTCTTTATCTTCAATGTCTTTATACAATAAAGGCGTAAAATAAGATTCTAAATTTGACTCTTTAACTTTTTTAAAGTTTTTGAGTATAAATGTATTCACCGTAGGTAAATCATCTAACCAAGTTAAATTTTTATCTTCTATATAATCGTAAAGTTTATCGTTAGGTGCAATAATTTCTTTAAAAATTGAAATTACAAATTCTTTATCCTTTTTAAAGTCTGAAGTCTTTGTTTGCATGTATTCCGAATAAATGACACTAGTAACAATTGCTTTAAAAAGCACTTCTACATACTCATTATCTAGATCCCAATTCCTTATTTTATATTTCTCAAATTCTTTTAACAGCTTCTCATTACCTCTAATTAGCTGCATTAATTCATTATTAATAAACTTTCTATTAGGATCTTTATCTTCTTTTGTTGCTAGATGCTTTTTTTGAGACTTCTCAAGATGGCTTTCTGCTTTTTTGTGTATTTCTATTAATAAAGACATAATTAATAGATATAAATTATACATATTATCTATGCTATACATCAAGAACTTTTGGTCTTTACTAAAATCATCGCTTTCACTTCCGCTAAAAGCGTAAAGTACTTGCATTACTTTAACTCTAATGTGTCTTCTACTTAACATTCTATTACAAAGAACTTTTAATATTTATAAAAAATAAGGCGAAAGTTAAAAAACTTTCGCCTTGCAAAAATACTACTTTTTATGAATACCTAAGAATTCATATTCTCTTTTTTTCTTGTTTCGATTCTTTCTTGAGCAACTTTTAATGCTGCTTCTTGAGTCGTTACACCATTTTTGTCTGCGTTTGTTAAAATTTCTAACGTTGTATTATAAATATTTTCGGTCTTACGCATTATTTCAGTTTTACCATAACCTTCTAATTCAGCATATACATTAATAATACCTCCTGCATTAATTAAAAAATCTGGTGCATAAACAATACCTTTTTCTTGTAATGTTTTTCCATGTCTAGCTTCTTCAGCTAATTGATTATTAGCAGCTCCTGCAATAATTTTTGCTTGTATTTTATTTATAGTATCATCATTTATCGTTGCTCCTAAAGCACAAGGTGCATAAATATCTACATTTTCACTGTAAACGTCGTTACCTTTATAAATTGATGCTCCGTATTTTTTACTTACAGCTTCTAATCGTTCTTGGTTAATATCACTAATTACAACTTTAGCACCTTCGTTAGTTAAATGTTCTACTAAAGATTCTCCTACATGTCCTATACCTTGAACTAAAACTGATTTATCTTCTAAAACATCACTGCCAAACTTAAATTTGGCTGCAGCTTTCATTCCCATAAAAACACCATAAGCAGTAATTGGAGATGGGTTACCAGATCCTCCTCTAGATTCAGAGATACCAGTAACATATGGTGTTACATCTCTAACTAAATCCATATCACTAGTTTCCATTCCAACATCTTCAGCTGTAATATACTTACCTCCAAGTGAATGTACAAACTCACCAAAACGTTTCATTAACTCTGGTGTTTTTTGTGTTTTAGCATCTCCAATAATTACAGCTTTACCTCCTCCAAGGTTTAATCCTGTAATTGCAGATTTAAATGTCATACCACGAGATAAACGTAATACATCATTTAATGCTTCCCATTCGTTATTATATTGCCACATTCTAGTACCACCTAAAGCTGGTCCTAAGACTGTATTATGAATACCAATAATTGCTTTTAATCCTGTATCTTTGTCATTGCAGAATACAATTTGTTCGTGATCATCATATGATAATTGTCCAAAAACTGGGTCCATTTTTTTTAGATCGTTTGCTTTAATTACTTCTGAAGTCATTTAGTTGGAGTTAGTTATTAAGTTCGTGAAATTAAGGAATTGTTAAAAACAATGGCCAAAATTAATCTAATATTAGTATTTATGCAAAAAAATTAACGTTTAAATACAGAGATGCTAATATCAAAATCAATTTGTCAGATTCTATAAATGAAAGAATTAAAACACTTAAATAAATATTTTTTTAAATATAGAAAACGTATTATAATTGGTATAATAATTACTATTGTTTCAAAACTATTTACTGTATTTGTACCTAAACTTATTGGTTCTACAATAGATATAGTAAATAATCAAATTGAAAATCCTGAAAAAGATATCTCCTTTTTTAAAAGTGAAATATTAGAGAATATCTTTTTAATTGTTGGAACTGCAGTAATTGCAGGTCTTCTTACTTTTTTAATGAGACAGACCATAATCAATGTTTCGCGTTATATTGAATTTGATTTAAAAAATGAGATTTATAAACACTATCAAGAACTTTCTCTTAATTTCTATAAAAAAAATAGAACAGGAGATTTAATGAACCGTATTAGTGAAGATGTTCAAAAAGTTAGAATGTATGTTGGCCCAGCAATAATGTACAGTATTAACACCTTTACTTTATTTATAGTTGTATTAGTTTTCATGTATAAACAAGCGCCATTATTAACGCTATACACCGTTATCCCCTTACCTATTTTATCTATTTTAATATATAAAATAAGTAAAGAAATACATAAACGCAGTACAATAACTCAGGAATATTTATCAAAATTATCAACTTTTACTCAAGAATCATTTAGCGGCATATCTGTAATAAAAGCTTATGGCATTGAGCAGCAAACTCAATATAAATTTAACGATTTATCACAAACTAGTAAAGAGAAACAATTAAGTTTAGTTCGTATTCAAGCCTTCTTTTTTCCAATGATGATTTTACTAATAGGGATTAGTAATATTATTGTTATTTACATAGGGGGAAAACAATATATAGCTGGTATTATTTCATTAGGAACCATTACCGAATTCATTATTTATGTAAATATGCTAACCTGGCCAGTAGCAACTGTAGGTTGGGTAACTTCTATTGTACAACAAGCTGAAGCTTCTCAAAAAAGAATTAATGAGTTCTTAAAAAGTGAACCTGAAATTCAAAATTTAACACATTCCGAAACACCAATTAATGGTAATATTGAATTCGAACATGTTCATTTTACTTACGATGATACTAATATTAATGCCTTGCAAGGCATTAGTTTTAAAGTGAAATCTGGAGAAACATTGGCTATTTTAGGTAAAACAGGATCTGGGAAATCTACTATTTTAGATCTTATTGGGAGATTATACGATATTAAAGACGGTGCCATTAAAATAGATGAAACTCTTATTCATAATCTAAATCTAAAAAATTTAAGAAATGATATTGGTTATGTACCGCAAGATGCCTTTTTATTTAGTGACACTATTAACAATAATATAAAATTTGGAAAGGAAGACGCTACAAATGAAGAAGTTATTCTGGCTGCTAAAAATGCGCAAGTCCATAAAAACATTAATAAATTTAAAAATAAATATGAAACTGTTTTAGGAGAACGCGGTATTACGCTTTCTGGTGGCCAAAAACAACGGGTTTCAATTGCTAGAGCAATTATTAAAAATCCAAAAATATTGTTGTTTGACGATTGTTTATCGGCAGTAGATACCGAGACTGAAGAAAAAATATTAAACAATCTTAGTGCTTTATCTAAAGGAAAAACAACAATAATTGTTAGTCATCGTGTTTCTTCCGCTAAAAATGCCGATCAAATTATTGTTTTAGATCAAGGAAAAATTGTTCAAAAAGGAACGCATCAAATACTTTTAAATGAAGAAGGGTATTATAAAGATTTATATCTAAAACAATTAAGTGAAACAGAAAAACAATAACACCGTAACTCCTTCATTATAATATAACTTGAGCTATTTATTCGTTTTTAAATGATAATAGATTAAAAGAAAATTGATAATTTGTTGGTTGGTTCATATTTTTTTTTGATTTTTGAGTATAATTTTATCAACACAATTAATTAATTTATATCACTATAAACTATGAGTAATTACGATATGATGGAGAAAGAGGAGATATTTTCAAAAGTTTTAAGAGCTGGAAGACGTACCTATTTCTTTGATGTAAGAGCCACCAAAGCAGAAGATTACTACCTAACAATTACAGAAAGTAAAAAATTTACTAATGACGACGGATCGTTTCACTATAAGAAACATAAAATATATCTTTACAAAGAAGATTTTAATGAGTTTAATAGCATCTTAAAAGAGATGACAGACTTTGTTATTAATGAAAAAGGTAACGAAGTTATAAGTGAGCGTCATCAAAAAGATTTTAAGAAAGAGTATGAGACTACAACTTCTAATGAAAGTGTAAAAGCAACTGAAGCTTCTGCAACAACATCAGAAAAGTCTGAAACTAGTGCAGAAAGCCGTTTTACAGATATTGATTTTGATGATATTTAATTAGAAATCAACAAAAAATTAAAAAAGTCTAAACTTATTTATAAGTTTGGACTTTTTTGTTTTTAAGAAACAGCCCTACCATTCTTTACTTTGTTTTCAGGATTAAGTAAAATAACATCTTTTCCATCTACAGCTCCCAAAATCAAACATTCACTCATAAACTTAGCTATTTGCTTTTTAGGAAAATTAACGACTGCCAAAACTTGTTTACTAAGTAATGTTTCTTTTTTATACAAAGTAGTTATTTGGGCCGATGTTTTTCTTATTCCAAGATGGCCAAAATCTATAGTGAGTTGGTAAGCCGGTTTTCTGGCTTCTGGAAAATCATTCACCTCTAATATAGTCCCTACTCGTATATCTACTTTTACAAAGTCTTCGAATTGTATTGTGTTACTCATAATGTGAAGATAATTATATTTACGGAATTTATTATTAAAAGTTATTTGTAGGAAAATAATTATATCTGCTATCTAACCACAGATAAATAACTTAAAACAGCGATAGCGAACACCCTCTAGTTAATTAAAAATTAAGAACTAATAACTATCTTGCGACAGCTATTAAACAATAATATAAATACTAAGACTTCTTAGTATAATGACTGAATATGAGTATACATGCTAAAATTTTTATTGATGATGAAGAGCATAATGTTTTAAACTTCAATTTCGATTTACAAAAAGGTAAGGATGCAAAAGGAAAGCCCACGACCAAGTTTACTGGTGGGATATTTAATTTTGTAATAGAAGCCACAGGCAGTTCTAACATATTAGATTGGAATTTAAATCCAACACTAATGAAAAACGTAAAATTAGTCATTTCCTCTAATCATTTTGATAGCAAAAGTAGAACTCTTGAACTTGGTGATGCTTATTGCTTAAAGTTCGCTAACGATTTTGATGCTACTGGTAATGAACCTATGAAAGAATACTTTACAGTTTCTCCTGGTTATTTAATTCAAAACGGAACTATAATATTTGAAAAATACTGGAAAGTAACCGATTTAAATGCTGAGAATGTTGAAGAGACAATAATTGAAGAAGATGATACTATAGAAACACAAACTAGTTTCGATTAAAAAAATTATGCCAGAATTTGTACCATTAGGGATTCCTGCTTTCGATGGCAGTGAAGAGAACCAAAAAATAAAATTTAATCATACTATTGCTAAAAATAATGCTGAAAAAGTATTGTTTCAAGTTCGTCACGGTAGTCAAGTAGTTTACGAAGAAGAAATTAATGATGCCTCACAATTAAGCATAGGAAAGCATTCTTGGTATTGGGATGGCTTTGATAAAGATGGCATTTTGGACACTGAGTTCTTAAACAGTTCTAAAAGTCTTAATTTATATACTACCGTTTGGTATAACGGAGAACCTACTCGGAGCTCGTTTAATTTTTCAGCATCTTATGTAAAAGTAAAGTGGGTAGATGTTAAAATTGATAAGAATTCGAAACGTATTGATGTGACATTGCGTGTTAATTTGAAGGACGGGGGAGCTATAGGAACTAGTTCTTATGAAAAAGATATTGATCCAGACCCAAAAATGCGTGTCCCAGTAAAAATAAATCCTTGGGATAAAATTCCCGATAAAACATTAAAACGTTATAAAAAACAACCAATTAAATCGAAGATAAAAACTTTTAAAGATTTAGAAAAATTAGCCTTTGATGGACTAAATTACCATTGGGGAAGAAATAAATCACATGCAATAGCAAAATATGTGGATATAGAAAATGATAAATATGAGCTTTATGTTAATGCTATAAATTCTAAAACGAATTCAATGGACGACGTAAGTTTAATATTAAATACAAATAACGACTGGATGCGCTCCGGGAACCCAGGAACAGTTGAAGATCCAATATCTGCTATCGGAAATATAATATCTAGAGAAGCAATATGTTACAATGTTGGTTATGTTAAATATTCTAATGGTTGGGGATATTCTGAAATTAATGATGAAGATTTAGAATATAAATTGACTTCTGCTCATGAAATTGGACATACTATTTTAAAAGCCTATGGAGGTACATTTTATTCATATGGCCATAAAGGAAGTGTAAATACCATAACACAAAATGAAAATAATTCGGCAACCAAATTCCCATCAAAAGGAGAAATAGATATCATGCCATATTATACAAATATTCTTCAGTATTCAGAATATCCCAGATACATTGCTCATGAAAAAGATGTTTTAAGTTTTTTATGGTTAACCAAACTTCAATTAAAATAGTTTAATAAATGAAAAAAATTATTTACGCAGTATTCTTGGTATTCTTTTTAAGTTGTAAAAGTAATAACCATTTTTATAGTGGTTATTTATATTACGAAAATAAACCACTTGAAAAAGCAATTGTTTATGAAAAAGATTCAATTAAAAATTCTACGACTACAGATAATGAAGGTTATTTCTATCTTCATAAGAATAAAGAATGGATAAGTGATTTAGTAGTAAAATATAAAAACTATTCAGATACTATTAGAACTGTTGGAAAACAAGGAGGAGAAAAAATCATTTATTCTTTTGTTAATAATAGTAACGACACATTATTTTTAGATTTTGATAAATCTAAATTAAAATGAAAGTATTTGTTTATTTTTTAATATTATATAGCTTAAGTTCTTGCTCAAAAGAATTTATATTAAGATCTAAAATAGAAGGTAATATTCATAATAATAACAATATTCCTATAAAAAATGCTAAACTGCTTTTCATTGATTGCTTAAATAGTGATTGTAATGGAGAAATACCAAACTATACTAATGAAAATGGAACATTCACTATTGAAAAAGAAATAAAAACCTATTTATTTATGGCTCCAAGTAAATCTTCCAGACCTTTTTATTCTTATAATTTAGTTGTATCAAAAGATGGGTATATTTCAGATACATTAGATATAAGAGAGTATAAAAATACAGCAAACGTAATTTACTTAGATTCTATTAAATTATTCAAAATTAAATAGAATCTAAATTGCAAACATCAATTGTAAAATTTCAGGATACGTGTATTTAGAAAAAAACAATTAAACAACAATAAATATCTACTTGTAAATTGTGATTTAGAAAATATAGTCTTAATCACTACTAAGTTTTTCGATGTAGTCTAAACCCACCCTTCTCGCTTCATCACATTTTCTATGTGGGCATAATGATGATTTGAATGCCAGGCATAAATCCCTAAGTTTTTTTTAAGCCGTATTTCTTTATAAGTTTCTGGGTGAATAAAAGTACGTTCCAAATCACTATCCTTTAAGCCTTTTACAAAATGAACCAATTTAGCATGGACTGCTTTTAAATGCAATTGAGAAATTTCTATAGAAGACGTATAATCATGTAAGTTTGCCCAATCCTGTTCATTATAAGCTTTAATTACAGGATTATTTTCTGTCATAGCCCATTTAAACCGAATGTAACTATGGTGATGACTATCACTAACATGATGTACAACTTCTCTTATCGTCCAACCTCCAGGACGATATGGTGTATCTAATTGGGCATCGTTAAGATTAGCAACGAGTTTTTCTAAACGGTTGGGAAACTGCTCTAAAATTTCAATCCAATCTTTAATATGTTCGTTTGTAATTTCTAAAGGACAATTAAACGCTCCTATTGGGTATTTTAATTGTTCAAGTTCTTCGTTTGTCATAAGTAAATTTAACAAATATTAATAGCAAACAAAATATATGATTCCTTATTTTATTTTACAAAACAAAAAAACCTCTTAGAATAAACTGAGAGGTTTTGTTATATTTATTTTCATGAAATCACTACTTAAATTACAAGTGATCTATACATTATTCGTTTTATTGAAAAATAGTTCTTTTTAATTTACATTCATTAATTCTACATCGAAAACAAGTACTGCATTTGGTGGAATTACGCCACCTGCTCCTCTACTCCCATAGCCCAAATGGCTAGGAATTACAAAACGTGCTTTATCTCCTACGTTTAATAGTGCAATACCTTCATCCCATCCAGAAATAACTTGTCCTGTTCCTAATGGAAAATCGATAGGTTCATTACGTTTGTACGATGAATCAAATACAGTTCCATCTGGTAAAGCACCTTTATAATGTACAGAAACCGTTTTTCCTTTTTCTGCTTTTACACCATCTCCTTTTTGAAGGATTTGGTAACGTAATCCGCTTTCTGTTTTCTCAAACCCTAAAGACAATTTATCTAATTCTTCTTCTTTTTCTTTTAGCTCTTCTGCAATACGCTTTTCTCTAGAACCTTCAAATGTTCTAAATGCTTCTACTGCATTAAAGTTTTCAGCATTTGCACCAACACGAACAATCTCTAATGTTTTTAGTTCATCGCCTTGTGCTATAGCATTAACTACATCTTGTCCTTCGGCAATCTTTCCAAATACGGTATGTTTACCATCTAACCAATCTGTAGCGATGTGAGTAATAAAAAACTGACTTCCGTTTGTTCCAGGGCCAGAATTTGCCATAGATAAAACACCAGGGCCATCATGTTTTAAATCTGGATGAAATTCATCATCAAACTTATAACCAGGGTCTCCAGTTCCAGTACCTAATGGGCAACCGCCTTGTATCATAAAATCTTCGATAACACGATGAAATTTTAATCCATTATAATAAGGTGTTCCTTGTGGTTTACTAGAATTCTCTAGATTTCCTTCAGCTAAAGCGACAAAATTACCTACTGTTCCTGGAGTCTTTTCAAACTCTAAGTTCACTAAAATATCACCTTTTGTTGTATTAAATTTTGCGTATAAACCGTCTTGCATCTTATTCTTTTTAAATTGAAATGCAAAGATATGAAACGATTTACGATTTTAGATATACGATTTTAGATTTTTGAAGTTTAAATAAAATCTACGATTTAATAATGAATAACAAACCTAGTTTTTTTGTTTTATAATAGTATTATAGTTATAACTTTAAAACTTAATATATTTTCTAATTCATATATACTTTAATCAAACGGAAGTAAATCTGGTTTTAAAAACTCTTTTTTTGCTTTTTCAGAATTATAAATATCAAAACCATAGTGAGCAGCTATTAGACCTCTAAAATTATGCTTTAAAGCTGGAAATTCTATAATAAAATCTTTAAAATTATCAGATTTAGATTTTTCTTTAAAATGATTTACTGCTTTAATCCCAGCTAACGTTAATGTAATATTAAACTTATCTTCAGCACCTACTAGTGTTACATATCGTTTTAATTGAAACGCTATATTTCTTTCCGCCTGTTCTACTCCGTACTTTTCAATATTTATCCATGCAAATCTTAGATGCGCTTCATGAGTAAAATCAAACGGATCAATTCTATGATCAATAAAGTGCATTTCAAATTCAGAATCAGAAAGGTCAAAATGTTTTTCCATCTTTGGTATTAACAATTATAAAATATAAAATGATTAATTGTATTAACCATTAATTAGCAACTTCACTAATAAATTTAATACGATACAAACGTAATTCTTCATCATCATAATCGCCATCAAACTCATCGATTGCTACATCAATTTTATCGGTTTCAGACTCCATAAAATAATCATGAACTTCTTCTTGCTGGTCTTCATCTAAAACATCATTAATCCAATAATCAATATTTAATCGGGTTCCAGAGTATACAATAGCTTCCATTTCCTTTATAAAGTCGCTCATTTCCATCCCTTTAGCTGAAGCTAAATCTGTTAATGGTAATTTTCTATCTATATTTTGAATAATATATAACTTTAGAGCAGAGTTGGTTCCTGTAGATTTTACTATTAAATCTTCTGGCCTCGTAATATTATTTTCTTCAACATATTTAGCAATTAAACTAACAAAGTCTTTACCGTATTTTTTAGCTTTTCCTTCACCTACGCCATGAACGTTTCCTAATTCCTGAATAGAAATAGGATATTTCAATGCCATGTCTTCCAAAGAAGGATCTTGAAAAATAACGAATGGTGGAACTCCTATTTTTTTAGCATTACTTTTCCTTAAATCTTTAAGCATGCTCATTAGCACTTTATCTGCTACAGCACCTCCAGATGATGAGATTATACTATCATCATGAACTTCGTCAAACGTATGATCTTCAGTCATCATAAATGATACTGGTTTTTCAATATATGCTTTACCAGCTTCAGTAATTTTAATAACGCCGTAGCTTTCAATATCTTTTCTTAGATAACCAGGAACTAAAAGTTGGCGTAATAATGCCATCCAATATTTATCATCTTGATGTTTTCCGTTTCCAAAAAACGGTTGCATATCTGTTTTATGAGAACCTATTAATGCATTAGAACGTCCTACTAAAACACATACTAAATCTCTAGATTTATACTTTTCATTAGTACTTACCACTAAATCTAAAAGTATTTTTACATCCTCTTTTGCTTCTTTTAATGTTTTAGGATGACGCATGTTATCATCCATGTCTCCCCCATCTCCTGTTTCATTATCAAATTCTTCTCCAAAATAATGGAGTATAAATTTCCGTCTAGACATCGACGTTTCTGCATAAGCAACAACTTCTTGTAATAAAGCACGACCTATCTCTTGTTCGGCCACTGGCTTTCCAGACATGAATTTCTCTAATTTTTCAATATCTTTGTAAGCATAAAATGCAACACAATGCCCTTCTCCTCCATCACGACCTGCGCGGCCTGTTTCTTGATAGTAACTTTCTATACTTTTTGGTATATCATGGTGAATAACAAAACGTACGTCTGGTTTATCTATACCCATACCAAAAGCAATAGTTGCGACTACAACATCGACATCTTCCATTAAGAACATGTCTTGGTGTTTTACTCGCTTTTTAGCATCTAAACCGGCATGATAAGGAACAGCTTTAATACCATTTACCTGCAATACTTGTGCTAATGCTTCTACACGTTTTCTACTTAAACAGTAAATAATACCTGTTTTTCCTTCATTTTGTTTTACAAAACGAATAATATCAGAATCTACTTTTTTAGTTTTTGGTCGTATTTCGTAGTATAAATTAGGTCTATTAAATGATGCTTTAAAAGTGGTTGCATCACTCATACCTAGATTTTTAAGAATATCTTCTTGCACTTTCGGTGTTGCTGTAGCAGTAAGTCCTATAACTGGAATATTATCTCCAATACGTTTAATTATTGTTCTTAGGTTTCTATATTCTGGTCTAAAATCATGTCCCCATTCACTAATACAGTGTGCTTCATCTATGGCTAAAAAAGAAATTTTTACTGTTCTTAAAAATTCAACATTTTCTTCTTTAGTTAAGGATTCTGGTGCAACATATAGTAATTTAGTAATACCGTTAGTGATATCACTTTTTACTTGTTTCACTTCTGTCTTATTTAATGATGAGTTTAATACATGGGCAATACCATCTTCATTAGAGACTCCTCTAATAGCATCGACTTGATTCTTCATTAAGGCAATTAAAGGAGATACCACAATGGCAGTTCCTTCTTGCATTAAGGCGGGTAGTTGATAACATAGCGACTTTCCCCCTCCTGTTGGCATTATTACAAAAGTATTTTCTTTAGCAAGAATTGCTTCAATAACTTTCTCTTGAAGTCCTTTAAACTCGCTAAAACCAAAATATTTCTTTAATGCTAAATGTAATTCATTTTTCACTTTAGGCTTAGTTGGTTGATTTAATTTTCTTTTTACACAATCTCTTCATACTTGTAAACTCTTTTTTTTGTTTTAAATTATGGAACTTTAAAAAAAAATCTCTCTCAATTTTTATCTAAATTTGCAGCGAACGACAAATAATTTAAAAAAGTTTACTTTGTATTACATTAAAGATAATAAAATCTTTAATCCAGTCAAATTAAATACGTTATAAATCAAATTAAATACGTTATAAATTTTGAAAAGTGAAGAATCAATTATAAGAACAGCTAAAGAGACCATTTCTTTAGAAGGCCAATCTATTTTAAATCTTTCACAATATATCGATTCTGAATTCGCTCAGGCTGTTTCACTTATCTATAAATCGAAAGGGCGCTTAATAATTACTGGAATTGGAAAAAGCGCAATAATAGCTACAAAAATAGTTGCTACTTTAAATTCTACTGGTACCCCTTCTATTTTTATGCATGCTGCAGATGCTATTCATGGTGATTTAGGATTAATCCTTAAAGATGATGTTGTTATTTGTATTTCTAAAAGCGGAAATACTCCTGAAATTAAAGTACTTGTACCTTTAATTAAAATGGCAAACAATAAAATAATTGCGATTACAGGTAATAAAGATTCTTTTTTAGGCAATCATGCTCATTTCGTTTTAAATGCATACGTAGCAAAAGAGGCTTGTCCAAATAATTTGGCTCCTACAACAAGTACAACAGCTCAATTAGTTATTGGAGATGCTTTAGCCGTTTGCTTATTAGAATTAAGAGGCTTTTCTAGTAGTGATTTTGCAAAATATCACCCTGGAGGGGCTTTAGGAAAAAAGTTATATTTAAGAGTTTTAGATATTTCTTCAGTAAATGAAAAACCAGAAGTACAGATAGATACTAATGTAAAAGATGTTATTATAGAAATTTCTCAGAAAATGCTGGGAGTTACTGCGGTAACAGATAATAATAAAATTGTAGGCATCATTACAGATGGAGATTTAAGAAGAATGTTAACTAAGGTTGATAATTTTTCTAATTTAACCGCAAAAGATATTATGAGTTTAAATCCTAAACGTATTGAAGAAGATGCAATGGCTGTAGATGCAATGGATGTTATGGAAACGTATGGCATTTCACAATTACTTGTTGAAAAAAATGATTTATATGCTGGCGTGGTACATGTTCACGACTTAATTAAAGAAGGTATTATATAATGTCAAAAAATGTAAATAACATGTCATTCTTAGATCATTTAGAAGATTTAAGATGGCATTTAATTCGAATCTGCGTTGCAATAGTACTTTGTGGTATTGTCGCTTTTCTTTTTAAAGGGTTTATTTTTGATGTCCTAATTTTTGGTCCTAAAGAAATGAGTTTTCCAACCTATAAATGGTTATGTAATATGTCCCAATTTATTGGTATAGAAGGCTCTACATTTTGTGCAGATCGTTTTCCTTTTGATATACAAAACCGAACTATGGGAGGTCAATTTTCTGCTCATATATGGACTTCTATAACGGCAGGTTTTATTGTTGCTTTTCCTTATGTTATTTATCAATTATGGAAATTTATAAGTCCAGGAATGAAGAAAAAGGAACGTAATCATTCCAGAGGGTTTATAATTGTCTCATCTATATTGTTTTTTATAGGCGTATTATTTGGGTATTACATAGTGGTTCCTTTGTCTATTAACTTTTTAGGGACTTATATCGTAAGTGATCAAGTGATGAATGATATTGATATTTCTTCATACATCTCTTTATTAAGAGCTTCGGTTTTAGCTTCTGGGTTAATTTTTGAGTTACCAATTATCATGTATTTTTTAACAAAAGTAGGTTTGGTAACTCCTCAAATATTAAAAAAATACAGAAAGTTCGCATTAGTTATTGTTTTAGTTCTTTCTGCAGTAATTACACCGCCAGATATTGCAAGTCAAATTATTGTTGCAATCCCTGTGCTTATCCTTTATGAAATAAGTATTTTTATTTCAAAATTTGTTGTTAAATCTCAACGCCGAAAAGAATCGGCTTTAAAAACATAAAAAACATGTCAGATATCGTTAAAGAATTTAATGATTACCGTGCTAAAATGAACGAAAAACTTTTAGCCGACAATAATAAAATTATAAAACGCATCTTCAATCTAGACACCAATGCTTACGCAGAAGGTGCTTTAGATGTAAAAACTAAAGAATTATTAGGTTTAGTAGCCTCTACTGTATTACGTTGTGACGATTGCATAAAATACCACATGGAGTCGAGTTTTAAAGAAGGAATTCCCAAAGAACAAGTTGTAGAAGCATTAGGTATCGCTACTTTAGTGGGTGGTACTATTGTTATTCCTCATTTACGTCGTGCTTATGAATTTTGGGATGCTTTGGAAGAACAACAAAGTTAAACCCTTTATATGAAGTAGAAAATCTATTCCGTGCTGAAATTACTTCAAAATATTTTGCTTCGCCGAGTTTTGAAGTTTTATCATAAAAAACTATGTTAAAACTTCAAAACTCAATATTTCATTGTAATTTCAACACTCATCACGAAGTTCTAATCCATAAAAGGGTTAAACTTTATATAAAAAGCAATCTGTAATATTATAGTCATTCTTATTTTCCTATTTTTATTGCCAACGAATTCGATATGAAGCTAAAAGCTAACAATTTAATGAAATCCTATAACGGGAGAAAAGTGGTAAAAGACGTTTCTCTTGAAGTAAACCAAGGAGAAATCGTAGGTCTCTTAGGGCCTAATGGTGCTGGTAAAACCACTTCTTTTTACATGATTGTTGGATTAGTAAAACCAAATGGTGGTAATATTTTTTTAGAAAGCACCGATATTACCAAATACCCAATGTACAAACGTGCACAAAACGGTATTGGTTATTTGGCGCAAGAAGCTTCTGTTTTTCGTAAACTAAGTATTGAAGACAATATTCTTAGCGTATTACAATTAACGAAACTAAGCAAAAAGGAACAGCTCTATAAAATGGAGGAATTAATAGATGAATTTAGTTTAGGGCATATTCGAAAAAACAGGGGTGATTTACTCTCTGGTGGTGAACGTCGTCGTACCGAAATTGCAAGAGCTCTTGCTACCGATCCAAACTTTATTCTTTTAGACGAACCTTTTGCTGGTGTAGATCCTGTTGCTGTTGAAGATATACAGCGCATTATTGCACAACTTACTAAGAAAAATATTGGCATTCTTATTACCGATCATAATGTACAAGAAACACTTGCCATTACTGATAGAACTTACTTAATGTTTGAAGGTAGTATTCTTAAAGCTGGTGAACCAGAAGAGCTGGCCAGCGATGAAATGGTTCGTAAAGTATATCTTGGACAAAACTTCGAACTCCGTAAAAAGAAATTGGATTTTTAAAAGCCTAAGACTTGTTTTTTAATTATTTGTATTTTAGGTTTAAAACCTAAAAACAACTTTGATTTAATATCAAAGTTGTTTTTTTTATTACAATATTTTCTATTTTAAGTTAACTCGTGTTTCGATTTCTCAAATTTATCTAAAGCTTCATTAGCTAAATAATCAGTTAAGCCAACTGATGCACTAGTCTGTATTAATTTATCCTTTAAAAAATCTGGTAATGCATTAAGAGATTTATCATCGTCTATAATAATGAAATCATCATTTCTATTTTTAGCATTAAACCATCGTAAAAGTTCATCTTTTCTATTCAGGTGATTAATATTTTTAGGAAGTCTAGTTATTTTATTAACATTAATATTTCTTCTCTTAAAAATATTTTTCCATTCTTTTAAAGAGTATTTGAACTTATGAGAAGTAGTCAATACAATATCTGCACTTGAATTAGAAATTATTCTATCAAGTGACCTAGTTGCCTTCACACTAAACTCAAAGAAGCCATCTTCTAATATTTCAGGCCTTCTCCAAGAATTAGCAGGAACCATTACTCCATCTATGTCTAAGTATAGTAACATGTTACAAATATACTAAAATTTATTTTGTTATTTCAATTAATTTTTCTATAGACATGTTATTGAATTCAGCATCAATCTCGTTTAACCTTTTTATTTTATCTTTAGTATCCCATTCTTCTTCAACAAATTCAACATCTGTCCATTTATATTCAACTGTTGCATTTGTTTTATATGATTTAGATTCGTCTAGTTTGATTTTAGCTAATAATGAGCTTATATATCTATGATGTCCATCAATAATTACTGTATTGCATACTTTTATATCATCAAATTTTATTCCATTTATCATCTTTTTGTATATTCTATTGATTATTGGGAGGCAAAGTTTATTATGAGTTGTAATTAGAATATCATTGGATTTTTCAATTACTGTTAAAATTATTTTTTCATTTATTTCACCCATTATCTTTTTCATTTTTTTTCACAACTGTTATAAAAACATAATACATCAATTTATAATTTACCACCACTCTCCTTCTCTTTTATCAATTTTTTCTGATAACGTCCTTGAACAACATCTACTATTATTAAAATAACAAGTACAAAGTAGAACGTGGTTTTACTCATTGGCACAATTTCATTTCCAAACAATTTTAAATGTGCTAAATGCCCGCCTTCAGTTACAAGCATTATTCCAACAATAAATAAAATAAAGAGACCTAATACTTCGTACATTCTATTTTTTGCTAAGAAAACAGAAATCTTATCTGCCATAATTAACATTAATAAACCGCTAAAAACTATAGCAATTGCCATAACAATAAATGCTGTAGTAGAGTTTTCTATTTCACTAGTTAAGCCAATAGCAGCTAAAATAGAATCAAAAGAAAACACTAAATTCATAATAACAATACTTGTAATCACTGCATTTGCCGATTTTCCTCTTTTAGAATTACCACCTTCTACATCATGATCTAAATCTGGTGTAGAAATCATGTGCCATATTTCTTTAATAGCAGTGTAAATAATAAATGCACCTCCAGCTAAAACAATTAAACTGTGACCATTAAAGGCAAATTTCACGACATCTTCTATTCCTCCAGTTAACCAAGAAAAAGGTTCTTGAAAAAAATCGATAATAGAAACTAAAACAAAGAGTAATATAATTCTAAGGACAATGGCTATTAATATGCCTACTTTACGAACTCTTTTTTGTTCAGATTCTGGTGCTTTTTTAGATTCTAACGAAATGTATAACAAGTTATCGAATCCTAAAACTGCTTGAAGTAATACAAGCATTATAAGTGTAAAAATGATTCCAGCCATTGGTATTTAATGTTTTTTGTTTAGTAAAGAAAGAATAATATATAATAATATAATTAGTGGTATCGCCGCAAATTGAAGCACAACAAGCAACACAATACTTAAGATAATAAATAGATAACGAATTGAATTTGCTTTAAAACTGTAGTCTTTAAATTTTAATGCAAATAGTTTAATATTAGAATTTAATAAATAACAACTTAGAAATGTTAAACCCACAAGAAACCATTTATTTAGAATTATAGAATTTATAAAATCGCTATTTTGAAATTCTATAATTAATGGTAAAGACAGAATTAACAATGTATTTGCGGGCGTTGGTAAACCTTTAAAATAGGTTTGCTGGTCTTCATCTATATTAAATTTTGCCAAACGGAAACCTGAAGCCAGTGTAATAAATAAACCAACTAAAGCTAAAGGTGCAAGTTTAAAGCCATTCCAATGAAAAATAGAATTCCATTCATGAGGTAACTCGGCGAAATCGGGTTGATCGCTTACCAAAGAAATTAATTTAAACATAATTATACCAGGAACTAAACCACTTGTAATCATATCAGCCAAAGAATCTAATTGCACCCCTAACTCACTTTGAACGTTTAGCTTTCTGGCCAATAAGCCATCAAAAAAATCGAAAAAGATCCCTAAGAACACAAAAAAAGCAGTCATAACAAAGTTATTGTGCACTGCAAATATCACAGCTATACTTCCGCATAACATGTTTAAAAGCGTTACAAAATTTGGAATAAATCGTTTTATTGACATTTTAATACATTATTTTTGTAAAAATAGTAAACAAATAACGTCTAAAAAAAGAGAAACACAATATACTGTAGCTTTTAAAGTTTAATATAAAAAAAATGCAGATCTTTGTAAAAAAATTATTGGTGAAATTTTATTTAACCTTTATACTATTTTTTGTTAGCGCCCTAGCTATCTCGCAGACCTCTCGTAAGTATTCAAATGAATTTCTTAACATAGGTGTCGATGCAGCTGCTTTGGGTATGAGTAATGCTGTAGTAGCAAATGCTAACGATGTGAATTCTGGCTACTGGAATCCTGCTGGCCTAGTAAATCTAAAAGAAAAACAAGCGTCTTTAATGCATTCTAGTTATTTTGCAAATATTGCAAATTACGATTATGCTGCTTTTGCAATGCCTTTAGATACCGTTAGTGCTGTAGGAGTTTCTTTAATTAGATTTGGTGTTGATGATATTTTAGATACCACACAGCTTATAGACGATCAAGGAAATGTAAATTACGATCGTATTAGTTTATTCTCAACTGCAGATTATGGTCTAACACTATCTTATTCTAGACGTTTACCAATTAAAGGATTACAATACGGAGTTAATGCTAAAGTTATCCGTAGAATTATTGGTGATTTTGCTTCAGCTTGGGGTTTTGGATTGGATGCTGGCTTGCAATACGAATCTGCTAAAAATTGGAAATTTGGTATTATGGCCAGGGACATTACGACAACTTATAATGCTTGGAATATTGATGAAGAAGCTTTTGCAAGGATACAAAATGCAGTTCCAGGAGAAAATCAAGAACTACCAGAAACAACAGAAATAACAATACCTAAACTTCAAATAGGCGTCTCTAAAAAATATTCTTTTGGAGCTACAAAAAGTTATTCATTAAGAACCGAATTAGATTTAAATGTTCGCTTTGCTGAAAACAATGATATTATATCATCAAGTTTCGCAAGTATAAACCCTGCTTTAGGATTTGAGTTTGATTATATAAATATGATTTACTTAAGAACTGGTTTAGGTAATTTTCAAAACGAATTACAATTGGATAATTCTGAAGATTTAACTTTTCAACCTAGCCTTGGAGTTGGATTTAATTATAAAGGAATATATGTGGATTATGCCTTTACAGATATAGGTGATCAAAGTGTTGCTTTATACTCTAACGTATTTTCTTTAAAACTCGATTTTAGTATCTTCAAATAGCTAAAAACTGTTTATGAAAAAAATAGTAGTCGTTACTTTTATTTTATTTTTATCTCTTACTACGACTGCTCAAAACCCTGTTATAACTCCAAATTCGGAAATTAGTATTATTACTATTGGTCCTGGGAATTCCTTAAACGATTCGTTTGGACATAGTGCTTATAGAATAAAGACAAACCATGTAGATATTGTCTACAATTATGGCATTTACGATTTTGAAACGCCTAATTTCTATACCAAATTTGCTCAGGGAAAGCTCAATTATTTATTAGGAGCTAGCTATTACAAAGATTTCATAAGAAGTTACATACAACAAAACAGAACTATTAAAGAACAGGTTCTAAACCTTTCTCAAACGCAAAAACAAAAATTATACAGTTTTTTAATAAATAATGCTAAGCCAGAAAACAAGGCTTATTTGTATGATTTTTTTTATGATAATTGTGCAACGCGAATAAGAGATGTCGCCGAGACTGTATTAAACGATAATATTACTTATAAAACTCCTGAAAGTTACAAAAAAGAAACGTTTAGAGAATTAATTCGAAATAATTTAGAATGGAATTCATGGGGAAGCTTTGGAATTGATCTCGCTTTAGGCTCTGTAATAGATAAAGAAAATAGACCTTATGAATATATGTTTCTTCCAGAATATGTTTATGAGTTTTTTGAAAATGCTACGTTTACAGACTCCAATGAAAAATTGGTAAAACAAACTAAGACGGTTTATAGTAAAACGGGAATTAATAAGTCTTCCATTTTTTTTATAAGTCCGTTTTTTATTTTTAGCATACTAAGTGTTATTATAATTACTATAACGCTTTTAGATTATAAAAAACAAGTGCGTTCTCGTTTTTTAGATGGCTTTTTATTTATCGTTACTGGACTTATTGGTGTTTTGATTGTATTACTGTGGTTTGGCACAGATCATACTGCTACTGCACAAAATTATAATATGCTTTGGGCTTTTCCATTAAATGTTCTTGTTTTAATTCAAGTGTTTAAAAAGAGACCAAAAAAATGGTTTATTTCTTATCTTAAATTTTTAGTTATATTATTGTGTTTAATGACATTACATTGGACTATTGGAGTGCAACGTTTTGCGCCAGTTTTAATACCCATTCTTATCGCTTTTTTATTAAGATATATCTATTTGATAAAGTTTTATAGAATTCAAGTTTAGTTTGAGACTAGAAGCTTCTAACTTGGATGTAAGAGATGAAGCTAATTTTTATCAAAATAATCTATTGTCCTCTGAAGAAAATTACTGTACTTAAAGTTTTAAGAATAATACTAAAATCTAAGAAAAACCCTCTATGCTTTATATAATACAAATCATATTGAAGTTTAACTAAACTATCATCAATAGTAGCTCCATATCGAGCTTTTACTTGAGCCCATCCGGTTAATCCTGGTTTTACAATATGACGTGTTTCATAAAATGGTATAATTTGAGATAGTTCTCTCACAAACATTGGGCGTTCTGGTCTTGGACCAATAATGCTCATATCCCCTTTTAGAATATTAATAAATTGCGGAAGTTCATCTAAACGAGAACCTCTTAAAAAACGACCAAAAGCAGTAATTCTTGTATCATTTTTTTTAGCCCAAACCGCTCCATTTGCTTCGGCATTTGTAACCATGCTTCTATATTTAAATATTTTAAAAGGTTTTCCATTTTTCCCTACACGCTCTTGCGAATAAAATAGCGGCCCTCTATTCCCTATTAAATTCCCAATAAGAACCAAAGGCAAGAACAATGTACTAATAAGTATTCCTAGAATAGATAAAAGAACATCAAACAACCGCCTGTAGGCTAGGTATAGTTTATTTTTATTGTTTCTACTAAATGGAAAATATTTATAAAAATCTTTACCAACGAATTGTACAGGAACTCGATAAGAGATATCCTCATATACCTGAGTGTATTCTTTAATGGGAAAACCACTTTCAAGAAGTAGCATTAAATCGGCATATATTCTTTGCGTAATCGTTTCCGAATTATAACTGGCTACAACGACCTCAGAAATATTTTCTTTTTTAATAACTTCCATTATTTCGCTAGGTTTGTATTCAGGTATTCCTTTATACCGTACTGAATCTTCATGGGTGGTTTCGCAATTTACAAAACCAACAATCTTATAATTTGGATCACTTTTTTTAAATGCATCTACAATGGTTTCAATGGTAGAAATTTCTCCAACTAATAATACGTTTTTATAAAATCGAGGCGCAGAAATAAAATTGATATATATGATACGCCATAAAAATAAAGAAACAATAATCGCTAAAAAGAAGTACAGGATTTGTATCCTATTTTCTGGCAATGAAGGTGTTAAGTAAGGAGTTAACAAATAAAAGAGTACAGTAACAGATGTTGTTAAAAAAATACTCGAGATTACGGTTTCTAATTTACTAGATTTTTGAAGATCATATAATTCAAAAATACTTCCAAATACAGTAACATAACCTGCTAAAAGCAACAACCAAGTCCAATTTTCTTTTCTAATTTCAAAGTAATCAAAATTAAAGATGCTACTCACAAAAAAAAGTGAAATAGCAATAAACACCAAATCGAATAAACGTAATAAAATTTTACGCTCAGAGAGTTCAAAATGAATTTTACTTATATTCATCATATATTTAATGTGATCATGTAAATATAGTAAGTTAATAAAAATACTAAGCTATTTATTTTAAAATAGATTTCCATTGTAATTTAACAACATTCCAATCATATTGTTCAACTTTATTTCTCGCAGCAATTGCAAGATTATTCCCTTTATTAATATTCTTTTTTATATCTAAAATAGCATCTACAAAAGCATTCGCATTTTTAGGAGAAACAAGAATACCGTTTTTATCATCATCAATTAAATAAGGAATTCCTCCCACATTTGTAGAGATTACAGGTAACCCTAGTGCCATTGCTTCTATAACACTAACTGGCATATTATCAAAATTAGTTGTATTAATAAATAGATTATACTCTTTTGCCATGCTCACCCATTCTTGCTTTGAAAGTTTCCCTGTAAATTCAACATTAACATTTAATGATTTCGCATATGCTTTTGCTTCAATTAATGAACCATCATTATCTGGGCCAATCATACATAAAGACGCTTTAATATTTTTTTGCTGAAGTTTAGACAAAACATCAATCGCTAAATTTGGGTTATATAATGAAGAAAATGATCGCACCCAAAGTAAATTTATAACATCATAGTTTTTTGGTTTAAATTCATAATTCTTTATTTCTATGGAATTAGGTATGCCTACTAAATTAGTATATCCAAGATTTTTAAATTCTGTCTCAGTATACAAAGATGGTGAAATATTAATATGAGCGTTATTAAATATTGCTTTGCTCAATTTTGGATTATTCTTTAGTCTATATGGAAGATTACCACCTCTAAGAATAGGTATAAATTTCAGCTTTAATATACGACACCATTGGCTACATATATAAGCATAATAAAAATTTTGAGTACTGTAAGTATCTATTAATACATAATCTGTAGATCTTGAGTATTTAATTATACTAACCATCATGTCTATTAATCGTAAATATTTATTAAATAAACTGGATGCAGTTCTTACTTTATACCCTTCTCTTGTTAGATACAGACCTAAAGTTTCTATTGAAGTTACCGTTTTTCCCTTTTTAGACAGTTTGTTCCCTATATATAAAATATTCTTCATTATTTTATTTTATAGAGTATCTCTGTTCCTACTTGATGTCGTTTTTGTAAATTAGGAATTGGGGTTCGACTTACAATATAGTCGACACCTAATGACTTAAGGTAAGTTATTCGTTCTGCATCTGTATTTAAACTTAGGTAAGTTTGTTTTTGTCTATTCCATTGTATCAGCCTAGCTGGATTACCTTCTATAACCATGGAAGCTCCTTTCCCATCTAGAATAACCGATCTTTTTGACGCCCCTCTGTAGAAAAAATTAGCAAAAAGCAACGCATCTTTAGGTGTGTTTTTAGTAATATATTCAGCCATGTGATCACTACTTCTTTTCTCATTTCCAAAACCAGAAAAAGCACTTAAATTGTTTGGTAAAATAAATCGTGAAATATCGTCTCCCATAAATGGTACCGAATTGAATAATTGGTTTTTATTAAACACCAACATAATAACATATAGAGCAACAAAATGGGGCATATATTTATTAATTTTCTTATGATTAATCATTACGTGGTTTAATAATAATCCTATTGCAAAAACACCTGGTAGTATCGCTACTTTTTGCATCCTAATTAACTGAAAAGACAGCCTTAAATTTAAGCCCATTACTGAGTTTAAAAAACGCTCTATTGGAACACTAAGAGTAGGAATAATAACTAATACCATTGAAAGTATAATTAATAACTTAGCCTTTTTAAATTCTATATTATTTTTTCTAGACACCCATAAATAGAGCAGTAAAGGAATAGCAAAAAATAATGTTTTAAATCGTAGCCAAAGCTTTAAAAAATTTAATGGTTCACTAAAAAAAGAAGCTATTCTGTTATTAAAAGCTGCATTAAATTCATTGATATCATAGGTTATCGAAGATGATGTTTTCCCAAAATATGTTAACATAAAAGGTAACATTCCAATGCATAAAAAGAATAACATTAAAGCAATATTTTTTACATTAATTAAATTTTTATAATTAAAGTAAATCGCACTTAAGATTAAAAAAGATAGATATAAAAGTATGCCCCCTAAGCCAGTAATTGGATGAAAATTGAATACTAACCCTATAAGAAAACTAGATATAAATAGCTTATTTAACTTATTAGTGAGGAATAAAAAAGGAATAGGCATTAATGTTATATATACCGTCCTTGGCATAATGGTCCATAAATCTGAAATACCCCATATTTCAAGACCAGGGAGCCAAACTATCCCTCTTATAATTATAGACAAAAATAAAGCAATCCAAAAATGATTTATAAACTTATATATGAGATAAAACCACAAAATTCCAAATAACAAATGACAAATCAATCCTAAAACATTTATAGCTTGCACATAATCATAGTTAGTAAACTTTGCTATAAAACGAAGCGGCTGCACATAAAAAGGGGTATAGTAACGTACATTATCAATATCATTTACAAACAAATCATATTTAAATAATTCAGGATCATCGAATTTTTGAGCTACCGGAATTATGTTTTGTATATCTGAAGATAACTCACTATAATAGGTCTCTAAATTGTCTACATAATAAGCTATGGCAATAACTATATTTATTACGTAAACTAACAAAAATTGTTTATTAATAGATTTTAACATTTATGATTTTGGTGCTTTAGTAATATCATAATGTACCGCTTGTAATAATAGTTGAAAACCAATAATTATGGTTAATGTTACTAACATAATAGTGCCCGTTGGTGCAAATAATGATTGACTCGAATAATACCACCAATTATAAATACCGTAAACTGTTCCAAATAAAAACAACGGTACTCCTAGTAGGATATAAATAGATGAAATATTAAAATCATAAACAAAATAAGATTTAAATATGCGATGTAAAAACGTTTTAATTAAACGTGGAAAAAAAACAAAAGGCATTTTCCATACATTCATACTTGATTTTTCATCTCCGTATATAGCAGGCATTGAGATATCTTTTATAACAACATCTTGAAAATACAATTGAGAAATTAAAGACGTTTCAAAATAATAACGATTAGAAATAGCATCAAGATCTAATTGTTTTAACGTACTAACTTCTATGGCAAAAAAACCATTAGTAGGATCAAAATTATTCCAATAGCCACTTGCAGCTTTTGTTAAGAATGACAACATTAAATTCCCTGCTTTTCTAATAAATGGCATTTTTTTTAATGCTTTGAAATCTCTAAATCTGTTCCCTTTTGCATAATTCGCTTTTTTATTTATTATCGGGTTTAAAAGATCCTTAATATAAGTGGTATCCATTTGATCATCAGCATCAACTTTAACGACAATATTAATACCTTCATTCATTGCTGCTTTAAAACCTGTTTTAGTCGCTCCTCCAACTCCTAAATTAGTTTCATTTTCAAGAATTATAATTTTCTCATAACCTTTAGTTTCCTTTAAAAGATCCAAAGGAATGGGCTCTGGGCTTTTATCGTTAACCAAAAAAACAACATCTATAAATTCTGGCAGTTTATTAATAACACTAACAATTTGTTTATTAGCATTATAATAAGGTATAACAACTGCAATTTTATAATTATTTAGCATTCTTTATATAAAAACGAGGGGTTGATAATAAAACTGTAATAAATAAGAAAAAACCAAGTAACGCAAATAATGGTCTATAAATATACAAATGCTCTCCAAAAAAAAGAGTAACGAGCATTGATAAAACAAAACCTCTTAATACGGTTCTTAAATAAATTATTTTTCTCATATTTAATGTAAGATAAGAAAACAACCATCTCATATAAAGAAATAGGCCTAATAAACCGACTTCATTAATTAAAGTTAGGTATATATTATGAGCTGAAGACCCTATTAGTAAACGATTATTAAGCCCTATTCCAAAAGGGATAATATAAGGTTTACTAGACAAATAATTAAGATATTTTATCGATAAATCTTTTCTACCCGACCCCAAATCTTCATAAAGATCATCTACATTACCTTCTCTTAACACAGTTGGGTCTTTTATTTTATCAAAAATTCTATTACTGAAAACATCTTCAACTATTTGAACAATCTCTAAGTCTAAATAAATTGAAACAAAAACGAATACGCCTAATACAACAGCTATAGATATAAATTTTTTTGTTCTCATAATTAATACATAAGCTGCGAAAACAAAAAAGGCTAAATAAGAAGTTCTTGATCCAGAAATAGCTAATACGCCTCCCGTTAGAGTTAATGCTGATATTAAAAAAATTCTATTAATTTTAATTTCTTTCTGAAAATAAACACCAATACAAAAAACAAAAGAAAAAAACATTGTCATTCCTAATACAATCTTATTTGGTCCTAAGGTTCCAGATAGAAAACCTAAATATGATATTCGATAAGCTTCATTCCATAAAAAAGGGATTAAAGATAAATTTTGAGCAATAACAAGAAGACTTTCTGCGATCATTAATCCTAATAACAGATATACTATTCTCTTGTAATACTTTTTATCAAATAACAAAATCGATATAAATACAGAAAATAGATAAAAAACCACAAAATGATAAAAATATAATGTTGTTTGTATGATCCAAAGTGGTCTATTCTTAGCAAAACTAAAAATTGCAGTAAGAAACAAGGTAATAAAACACCATATTATAAAAGATCCTAAGTATTTAAAAATCACAACTCGTTTCACATAAAAATTAATGAGATTAGTATTTCTGAAATATTCGAATAATAATACCAAACCAAATACATCATACAACCTGAATTGATTAGATCCTTTTAAACTATAACTTATTGCTGGTAGGTTATAAAAAAAAGAAACAATAAAAAAAAACAATGCAACTCTTACATAAAAAGGCTTTACTAAGAGTGATAATCTTGCTTTAAATTGTTCTACATTCATAAATTATTGGAGCACGAGTTTTTATATATTACAATTAGTTTTTTTACAATTGCACTAGATGAATAATTAGCATTTATTTTTTGATATAAAGCCTCTCCTGTTTTTTTAATAACTATAGGATTGTTTATTAAGTTTAATAATCCTTCTGCTAAATGCAATGAATCATCAGGAGGTACTAAAAAACCTTCTTCACTGTTAATAATCACTTTACTACAATCACCAACATTAGTTGTAACTACTGCTAGTTTAGACAATCCATATTCTAAAAGCGCCACAGGCAAACCTTCTGATTTAGAAGACAAAACACCTATGTTACATTGATCTAACACACAGGACACATCTGGCACACTACCATAAATATAAACATTACTCGTTAATTGCTTTTCTTTAATCGTTTTTTTAATCGTATCGGAGTATGAATCCTTATAATCGTTACCAACAATATGTAAAGTCCATTCTGGATAATTCTTATTAATTATAGCAAATGCATTTATTAAATTTAAATGATCCTTTACTGGTCTTAAATTTGCTAAACATACCATTCTTTTTCCTTCATTCCCTTTAAGCGTTGTTAATGGTTTAGAGATATTGTATGTAGCAAAATTAGGAAGATAACTTACACTTTGGTGTTTTAAATAACTTTCAGCCCAAAGCTTCAACTCATTATTAACACAAAAAATATGACTAAATGATCTCGAACTAAATTTTATTATTCTATTTTTAAAAGTACTAGCATTTAATCTATTTCCATGATGATCATGCCATATTATCTTTATTTTTTTATTAACTAACTTTATCTGACTAGCCAAAAAGTAAGAAGAAGAGTGCGCGTGTATAATATCTATTTCATTTTTATTTATATAATTAGATAGTTTATTAACCGCTTTAAAATCAAACGTAGATTTCTTTTCTAGAAACAAGTAATTTACTTTTTCACTAACCGATTGTTTTAGGAGCCCTTCTTCTCTAGTCGTACAAATAAATGAACCTTCGATATGCTCACTTAATTCATTTGCAAAATTAACAGCAATACGCTCTGCTCCTCCTGCATGTAATGAATCTATAAGCTGTAAAATTTTCATTGAATTAATTTAGTTAGAGTTTTTATTTTTCAACAATTTAGCAATTTCTTTCTCGAAAGTTTCTAAAGTGTATTGTTGAGACCAAATTAAAGCCTTATAGGATTTCTCCTGTAAATTCTCTTTATTAATCCCATCTAATAATGCTTTTAATGCAAACTCTAAATTAGGTTCTATAAGTATTCCTCTGTCTCCATAATCCAACATGTAAGGCACGCAAGAAATTTTTGTAGCAACTGGTATGACACCAAAAAACATAGCTTCAGCTAGAACTTTTGGCCATCCTTCAGATTTTGAAGGAAGGATTAAGAAATGACTTTTTTTTAATGCCGTTTTTACTGTTTGTTTATTTTGATTACCATGAAGTGTAATAACATGTTCTAATTTATTGGTAGTTATATAAACCAACAACTCTTCCTTTAAAACGCCATCTCCATAGAGATTCAAATTAACTTCATAACCTAATTTATATAATTGTTCAATAATCTTAATAGCTAATAAAGGTCTTTTACCTTTAACTAAACTACCTACAAATAGAAAATCTAATTTATCTGAATATACTCTTGGAGCTACGCTTTCAATTTCCTCTTTTTTATAAGTAGCCGTAAAAAAAGAGCAAATATTTTTTGTTTGATTGGGCCAATCTCCATAAACCATTACACTCATATTTCGTGTTAAAAAAACATTACTTAATAAGCGTTTTTGAAATCGATAACTTAAAGGTTGTTTTGCATTTGGATCCCAGTTCCCTGCGTATTTAGCAGATTTTGTTTTCTTAGGAAATAAAATTTGAACTAAACAACCTAACAACCCAATATTCCCAGGACATCGTAAATGAATATGATCTGCACGTTTACAAGCTAAAATTATTTTAAATAGAATTAATGGTAATTTTAATAGTGAAAAAAAGGCGTTTTTAAGCGATGTAAATGCTATTGTTGGTATTTCATTAAACATTATATTATCATGCTCATACACTAAATCTATTTTTGTTTTAGGGATTTTAACCAACGGCGCCACTACTTCAACAGCATCGACATTTTTTAACCATAAATTCATTTCTATAATATATGGTGCATAAGCCATTAACTTATTTTCAACTTTCTTGTGTTTAGTATGTGAAACAATTAATAACCTCATGAAATTACACGATTATAAAATTCTATATTTTTATGAGAAAGCGTCTCAATATTAAAATTTTCTAAAACAAAAGATCTTGCGTTTTCTGCTATTTTTTGACTTTCTGCTTCATTTTTTATTGTCCATATAATTTGATTAGAGATATCATTTATATCATAAGGATTACAAAGTAATCCCGTTTCTTTATGTTTAATTGTTTCTGGACCTGGACCAAGTTTAGAAAAAATCACAGTTTTCTTCATAGCCATAGCTTCTGGCGCGACTAAACCTTGTGTTTCCATTAACGAAGGGAAAATACAAACTTGAGATTCTGCATATTTTGAAGCTAGCATTTTATAAGGTATTGCACCATGAAAAATGATGTGTTTCGAATGGTCTCCCAAACCAGGTAGTATTTCTTTTTTAAGGTAATCTACGTATGAATTCCCATTAGGAAAAAACCAATCTCTACCATAAATATGTAATTTAACTTCTGGATATTGAGCAATTACTTTAGACATGGCTTTAATTAAATATCTAATTCCTTTTTTCTCACACACGGTTCCTGCAAATAAAATAGCATATGGAAGAACATCTATATTGGGCTTGGGTTTAAAGACATCTAAATTAATAGGTGATGGTATTTTTACTAATGGTTTATTAAAATAACTCAAATACTTTTCAGTGTGTGTTTTAACAAAATCTGACACCGCTACAAATCCATCGGCTTTTTTAAAAGAACGTTTTTCTTGAAATCCTTTCCATTTATTTATTCCTCGTTCTTCAGATTCGGCGAAAAAATGATGTCCTCCATGAAGTCTTATGATGTATTTAATAGGTTTTATTTTTTTTATAAAAGCCAATCCCAACTCTGCAGTTTCTACTATAGATATTGGTTCTTTACCATGTATTTCCCTTAATTTCTTATTAATGGATTGATTATTTAAATACCATGTTAACCCTTTTATTTTTTTAGGTTTTAATCGGTATATAAATACGCCATTATCATTTTCTTCTTCATCAATACCAGTATATACATTTATACCTATAACACTAACTTTATGCCCTAATTTTATAAACGATTTACTTATTGTTTGCACAAATGTACCTACCCCACCATGCGAAAATTGCGTTTTAGGATATTCATTAGTAATAAAACATATATGCATCATATTATGGCTTCAGCTATTTTTTTTGAATTTTCTTCTAGTGGATGCAAAACGATTTTCTCCATCCATTTTTTTCTATCCTTCCCCATAGTATTAGGGGTCTCTATTGCTTCTAATAATTGCTCTTTTATTTGTTCTTTACTATTTATCCATCCAACAGCATCTAAATTATTCATGCTTCTAAAATGCTGAAATTCATAAGCTGTTTTCACTAGGAATTTTGAATTTGAAACGGGGTCGTAATTTAAATACAAACAAGGTTTATTAAGTACTGCAAAATCATGAGCCATTGTACTTCCTAAATTAATAACAACATCGCTATGCTTAACTGTATTTACTAATAACCAAAAATCATTGTAGGCTGGATATATTGATTTAAACGAAGTATCACTACTGTTATCTAATCTCCAATCTGGGTCTATAGTTATAACAAATGATTTATATTTTTCTATAATAGGATCAAAACGATCACTTTTATCTACCGGACATCTTCTAAATAATACCTGAGGTCTATCTATTTCATTAATTTCACTTATTGCATTACAAATATCTTCAAAATAATTAGCCTCATAGGGAGAGGACGCGTCATTCGATGAAAAGCAGACTGTTTTTTTATTTTCATTTAAACCATATTCATAAAAAAAAGTAGATTTACTCTGGTGAAATTTGTCATTAAAATAAAACTCAAATTGTGGAGTCCCTACTACTTTTATCTGTTTTGATTTGATTTCAGGATACAGTATATCTAATTCATTCTTCATTAAATTAGACCATACCAAATAGGTATCGTATCGAGATATTAGTCTTGCTTTTGGAACATTATCCCATGAAAAAATAACTGTTGCTGTTTTTATTCTTTGGGCTTTAGCAACATTTATAATTGGAGCACTAACTGGCGAACGTTGGTGTAAATTTAAAACTAAATCGGGTTTAAAATGATTAAAATCTTTTTCTATAGATTTTATAACGTCACTGTTACTTATTGCTTTCTCATAACTGGCATCCATTTTTCTAATTACTGAGTACGATTTAGAAAACATATAACCTAACAGTTCTGCTAAACGGTATAGTATTTTTTGTTTAATTCCTTTATGATTTTTATTCCAAAAAGAAAGTATAGAATTATTTTTTAGTTGTTTTTTATTTCTTAATAATCTGGCATAAGCAAGGCTCTCTCTTAATAATCTTGCTTTAGGTTTTTCTATAAACCTAGGTATTAGGTGAAATGATTTTATATTTTTTTGCGCCGTTTTAACTTCGTTTATGGCACCTTCAGAGATTTGATGGTAAACGGTTACTTCAGCTCCTTTGTTATTAAGTGCTGTTATAAAATTAGAATACAAGTAGTTTCTAACTGCAACCCCGTCTGGAACTATTAAAAGTATCTTCATTTTTTATTACTATAAGCTTCCTATACGCCCATGATCTGAATAAGATCTATGCACTATAAAATTAGTATCTAACGGTTTTTCTGAAAGAAATGAAATGTCTGAAAAACGTCCTTTTACTTTTGGATTTAATAACCAAGGCACCACACTTTCATTATCTATTACCCATCCTGCTTTTTCAATAGTATTTATCTTAGGATCATTCCATGAAGATACATAATCTATCCAATTATAACCGAGCTCCCACGCATGCGCTTCTAATTCTTTTACATTCTCAATATCTATAGCACGTAGACCACCAACTTCTATTTGACTAACAGCAATTGAATTCCCTTTTAATTTCAAGCATTTTATTGAAGGTTGCCTACTGTAATGAGTTTCTTTAGTTATTAAATGATCTATAGTTGGTTTTACTGCTTTACAAACTTCTTCAAATATTTTATTTTCAATATTAGGATTTATTTTAACATAGCGCATTAAATTATAATAGCGTATCCAGCCCATTCTTTTATATACCTTCAACCCCTTTTTACTTGCTGAAATCGCAGCTAAAGGGTAATATTTTCTAACTTCGACATGTAGCTTCTCAGAAATACCTTTTCCTCTATAATCTGGATTTACATATAAATTTAATGTCCATGCAATTTCGCCTCCAAAACCGGCTCCTAAATGTGCTATAATTTCATTGTTTTCATTTAAACAAATAAATGACACGCCGTAATTTTCATCACCATATTGCCATTCCCAAAAGGCTTCACTTTGAAGCGGGTGTTTCTCCCTATATATTCCTTTAAAAAATGGATACAAATTATCCCAATCATTACTATTTGCTTTTCTAATTATCATATTATGATTGATAGTTTTTTCCTCCTATTAAATCATTACAATCAAACCTATTAAGTAATAAATAGTTATCATTATTAGCGTTTACATTTCTATTTGTAGTAAACCCAAACTTATAACCAATTTCTTTAGCTTTTAAAGCAACTTCTTGTGTACAAGCTTCTTTTGTTCCATAAGGATAAGCAACCATTTCTACTTTTGTTTTTGTTAACGCTTCAAAATACAATTTACTGTGTTCTAATTCAAAATTAATAGCTTCAGAGTTTAACAACCCTAATGGTAAATGATTATGGGTATGGCTTCCTAAACTTCCTTGTTCTGCTATTTCTATTATTTGTTTTTTACCCATATAAAGTGTTTCTAATACAGCTTCTTTTTCGAAATACTTATTAAATAAATTTTCTACAATCTCTTCTTGTACATCAAAAGACAATCTATAGTTTAACAAGTATTTTAATTCTGCACTTCCTGCGTCATCATATCGATACATTGCATGCGCCGTATTTTTATCTTTAACAGATAATGTTATTGGGGTAATTCTATTAATATCTTCTAAAATAACAGTTGACGCGATTATAGATCTCAATAAATGTATTTTATGAACTGTACTGATTTTTGATTCTTCTGAATTATTTGAGTTTGCAAAAAAGATGGCTTTAATATCTAAATCGAGAAGTATAGGCAAAGCATAATCATACTGTTCTTTTAACCCGTCATCAAATGTGATTAAAATGTAATTATCTTTTGATTTTAAAATAGCCTCATAATTTTTAATAAAACCATTAGGACTTATAAAATCACCTTCGTTTTTAAGTAATTGTAGCTGCTTTTTAAATACCGCTGGAATTACCCCAAAAATACTAGGGTATTTGGCATTAAAATCTGGGCGTATGTAATGATAATTACTAACTGTTAGCATCGTTTTTTTTAACAATTTTTAATTTAATCATTTCTTTTTTATAAATAAAATTAGACTATAAAAAATCATTAATTTTTGTATAAATTCCGTAACAGCTTATGGTTGTTAAAACCAGGTAGTTTATTAAAACTACAGTATTAGAAATCTTATTATTATGCTGTAAATTCCAATAGTACAATATACTAGCTATAAAAACAGGAGCTAACCATCTTAACTCTACATAAGATATTATAATTAATGAAAAAATACAGATCATTATTAATAAAGATATCGGAATGAATATTAATTCGATCTTTTTTTTATTTTTTATAAAAAATGCAATCCCAAATAGAATCACTATTGCTAACATGCTTCCTAATTGTCTGGTTCCGTATAATAAGCAATCAAATACATCTTTAAAGAACTCTATTAACGTTAATTTTGGAGAGAATAATAAACCAGATAAGATACTATTAGGCAAAGAATCACTTCCGTTTTTTAATAAATAAGCATCTGTTTGTTCCCAAGTAGGATGACCATGGTTTTTCAATTCGCCTTTATTCACCATTAATTGAGCTAAATATTGTCTTTGTGCCCAATTAGATTTAACCAATTCTGGTGGTGATTTCAGATCATATGATAACTTATTATTAGCTAGTATTGAAGGTGTATTTAATCCTAATAAGACTAAAAATAGTAGTAATGGTTTCCAATTAAAACTTTTTCTTTCTGCATACTTATAAATACAATAAAAACAAATTAAAACTACTGGGATATAAATTAAAAAAAGAGTTCTTGTAAAAAAGGATACAATTAATGTAGTGTAGGCTAAAGAAGAATTCCATTTTTTGTTTTCTACTAAAAAAAACGTCTCGCTTACAAATACTGTAAATGTTACAAAAAACAACGTATCGTTTGTTCCTATAAAGAAAAAAATTGCAGTACTTATATAAAAAAGAAGAAACCCATAAAAAGTACGTTTTGTTTTTATGCGTCTAGAAAAATAATAAAACAAACTTGTCAAGATTAATACATTAACCAATCTAAGCGCTATATGGCTTTTCATAACTAATGAAAAAGGATAAGCTAATAACATATAGGGTATCGAAATCCCTTTTTCTATAGCGACTATCCATCCAGATTCTTTAATTAAGGATAAATCTCTTATAAAAAGTAATTCATCACCAGAACCCGCGGTTCTATTCAATCCAAAATAAATTGAAACTAAAAAATAGAGACCAACAGTAATAAAAAATACTGTTTCGACAATTCTCTTTTTAGAATGGCTAACTTCCATAAGACAATAGTTTATTAACTATATGTTTAGGTTCCAACTCATAATATAAAGGTAATCTTAGTAATTGTTTCGTAAAACGATCACTATAGGGAAGTGCTCTACCGTCATGTTTGTTAACATAATAAGGACTTGAATGCAAACTTATATAATGAAAAACAGCCAATATATCATTTTCTTTTAAATGCTTTATTATGGCATCCCTTTGCTTTAATGAATCACATTTTAAGTAAAACATATGTGCATTATTTGAAGCAAAAACTGGTATTTCTGGTAATTCAATACGATTAGTTACAGCCCAATCTTTTAAAGCTGCATAATAATATTCCCAATGCTCAAGTCTTTTATTTTGAATTTTTTCAATATTTTCAATCTGTGCCCATAAAAAAGCTGCAATTACCTCTGAGGGTAAAAAGGAAGATCCCGTATCTACCCAACCATATTTATTAACTTCTCCTCTAAAAAACTCGGCTCTATTAGTTCCTTTTTCCCATATAATTTCAGAACGTTTTATAAAACGTTCATCATTTATGGCAAGTAAACCACCTTCACCAGAAATAATATTTTTAGTTTCATGAAAAGAAAAAGCAGACATATGTCCAATAGAACCTAGTGGCTTCCCTTTATACGTAGCACATATTGCTTGAGCAGCGTCTTCAATAACTAATAAATCATGCCTATTAGCCATATCCATAATAACATCCATATCACAAGCAATACCTGCATAATGTACAGGTACAATTGCTTTTGTTTTAGATGTAATTAAAGATTCTATTTTCGAAGTATCAATATTAGGATTGTTTGGTTCAGAATCTGCAAAAATAACTTTTGCGCCTTGACGAATAAAGGCTATCGCTGTAGACACGAAAGTGTAACTCGGAATAATGACCTCATCACCTTGCTTAATATCTGCTAAAATAGCACACATCTCTAGTGCATCTGTACAAGAAGTGGTTAGCAATGCTTTTTTAAAGCCGAAAGTGGTCTCAAAATAGTTTTGACACATTTTAGTATAATCGCCATTACCAGAAATCTTTCCACGCTTTACAGCATCTTCAATATAATGTGTTTCTTTTCCTGTAAAATAAGGTTTGTTAAATGGTATCATCTTATAAATTTAGACGGATTACCTACATATAATCCTTTTTGAGTTAAGTCACTAATAACAACTGTACCACCCCCAATTTGTATGTCATCTTCAATTTTAATATTGTCGATTAGTGTTGAATTAATTCCAATATTACATCGTTTACCAATAGTTACAAAACCAGCAACTGCAACACCTGGTGAAAGAAATGTAGTACTTTCTATTTTTGAATCGTGTGCTATTGTACAATGTACATTAATAATAACATTATCTTCTACTATTACATTTTGATCTAAAACCGAACCAGGAAACAGGAAAACCCCTTCTCCTATTTTACAAGAAGAATCTATATAACAAGAAGAATGAATTAGTGTTCCAAATTCAATGCTATTTTTTAAATCATTAAACAATTGTTCTCTAAAAAGTAAATGCTTGTAACCTATCCCTATAATAATTTTATCAAATAACTTTTGATTGTATAATTCTTCAATATTTGAAATTTTTCCTAAAATATTAAACCCTTTTACTTTGCTATTCTCTTTAGCAAAATCATCAAAAAAGCCAACAACAGTATACTGTTTATCATTCGTTGCATGATATGCAATTTGTTGTCCTAAATCTCCTGAACCTATAATCGCTAAACGTTCCATAATTATTGATCTAAATTAGTAAGTTCTTTAAATGAAAATAAAGGTCTTGCTTTAGATTCTTTATATACTTTACCAATATACAACGCTGCAATTCCAATAAAAAATAATTGTATTCCAGTAGCAATAATTAAAGCTCCAATAATAGATGGCCAACCAGATTGAAAATCTATCATATATAGTTTTAAAACGATAATAGTTAACAACACTAAAATACCAATACCAATAAAAACTAAACCTAGTTTAACGGCTAATTTTAATGGCAATTCAGAGAAATCAAAAATAGCATTAAAAGCCAGCTCCATTTTCTTTTTAAAATTAAATTTACTAGTTCCTGCGTAACGTTCTCGTTGTTCTATTTCTATTGTAGATTGTTTCATGCCTATATGCATAAAAATACCTTCTATAAATCTATTTTGCTCTTGATATTCTAGAAACTTGCTTGCAAATTTCCTATTAAATATTCGCATTACAGCTAACCCTTTAGGTAACTGTAAACCTGTGAATTTTCTTAAAACACCCCAAAATATTTTAGAAAATATTTTATTAATAAATGAATCTTTCTTTTCTTTTCTAACTCCAAAAACCAAATCGAATCCTTTATTTATTTCGATTAAAAAACGACTTATTTCTTTGGGAGGATCTTGTAAATCTGGATCCATATATAACAAATAATCTCCGGAAGCATAGGTGATTCCAGCTGTTAAGGCTGCTTGTTTTCCATGATTATAGGATAACTCTATAAGCTTGATATTAAGGTTGCTTTTAGCATGTTCTTTTATAATATCTACTGTTTTATCGGTGCTGCCATCATCTATGAAAACAATTTCATAATTACTTTTTAATACATTTAATTCTTCAGTCACTTCAAAAATAAATCTTGAAATCACTTCCTCTTCAAAATATACTGGTACAACTAAAGATAATTTTTTATTCACAGTTTAAAATGGGTTAAATAATATTTTTAAAAGTATCTATTCTATATTTAGAAATAGGATATGTTGTTTCCCTATCTATCAACTTAACATTAAAACCAAGTTGTAATGCAGGAATAACATCTAGTTTTAATGAATCTCCAATATATAAAATTTCATTGGGTCTTAATCCTATCTTTTTTGCTGCAATCTTATAAAATTCAATATCTGGTTTAGCAACTTTTTCTTCTTCAGATATTATAATGTTTTTAAATTCAATTTCAGGTAATTTTTCCTCTAAAAGCATTCTTAAACTACTCTTAAAATTTGAAAGCACACCCAAATTATAATTTTTATAATTAGAAATATATTTTACATCTTCAAATACTTCCCAAGGTAAATATTTACAAGCTTCAAAAATAGTTTGTAATAATTTTGGCGTGTCTATTATCCCTAATGTATTAAGTAGTTCTTTATTAAATATATTATAAAATTCTTGAGAGGTAATATCTGGAAATTTAATATATTCGCTTAATAATTTATGTTTGTGTTTTAGCTCTTTTTCAGACACTATATAACCATAATCTTTAAGTACTTTTAAATAATTAGGCCATAAAGTGGGTTTATGAATTAGTGTATTCGCAGCATCAAATAGTATATATTTAATTGTATTCATTAATAAATATGATGTTTAGCAGAATTATCTTTTGCTTCAGGAAAATCTTTTGCTTCACTATAAATCACATCCATTAAAATTCTAGTTGCGATTCCATTTCTTATGATTGGGCTTGAAGGCGATTCGTTATATAACCATTCTTGTAATGTATATTCTACATCCTTAAATCCGAAATTGGAGCGAATAGAATTTGTTCCAGAAATGCGACAATTAATTTCAAAAGGCACAATTTCTCCAAATTTGGTTACAATAGCTTGTAAATTGGCAGAACCTTTAATATTTGAGACTGAAATAAGTTGACGTATCATCAGTTTCAGTTTTATATCAAAAGCCGTAGTCACTTTACAGTGAGTCGTTGTCCCGTTTTCCAAAATACGCTCAAATGTTATAAAACCATGCAATTTGTTAGATTTATTCACATAAAAAGCAGTTGTAATTTCCACACCTTTATGTAATTCTTGAATCATATATTCTTCATCAGAAAATGATTTAAATTCTTTAGGATTTATTTGAATCCCTCTAGATCCTCTGCCTTTTCTTGGCTTTAAAATAATCTCTTTAAACTCATTATTATATTGACTTGGTAAAAAAGAAGTTGCAAAAGGAATTTCATGTTTACTAAAATGCAAAAACGTATTATACTTATCTAAATAATTTGAAGCTGTTTCTATAGATGAAACGACTATTTCACAAGGAATCTTATCTTGAAACTTTGACAAATAATAAACTTCGAAATCTGTTGCTGGTATTATTAGATCTATATGCTCTTTTTCAACGATATTTTTAATGATTTGAATATAATCTTCACTATAAGCATATGGTACTTTATAAAATACATCACAAAGGTGATTCCCTGCTGAAAAAGCATCAACATTCACACCTACAATTTTAATAGAATAATTCGTAGCCCTAATATTTCTAATAATACCTTGACCAACGTTTCCGCCAATACCAGTAACTACAATTCTTTTTTCATCCATTCAATTAATACTTTTACTTCTTGTTGTATTTTCTTTTCAGCAGTTAAATTAAGTGTTTTATTGGTAAATGCATTATCATAAAGATAAGATTTTGAATTATCCAATCCTTTAAATATAATACGTGTATTTTTCATAATTGATTTAATCAATTCAGAAACCTTTTTATTACTTATCGATGTTGAATTTGTTGCCAAAAACACACCATTTTCATGATAATTAGCTGAAGCTATTAAATAATTAGCAACATCACTTACATGAATATAATTTTGCTGCCTTTCTCCATCTCCATATAACACGATTTCATTTTTCTGAATTGCATTTTTTATCACTAGTGGTAAAAAAGTCTCAACCTTCATATTTAAACCGTACATAGATGCAATTCTAACAATACTGTATTTATCGTGCTTCTTAACTCGTATTTCCCCCTTAAGTTTGGATTCGCCGTACTTTGATGAAGGCTCAAGTTTACTTTTTTCTTTTATGACATCATTAGATTCTTTATATACCGAAACACTTGAGCAATAAACAATTTTAGCTTTCTTAAACTTATTACAAATCGTTTCTACGAGTTTTACATTCACTTCATACAGTTTGTCTTCTATGTTTATAGATTTTGAATTGGGCACAAAAGCACTTACTATATAAACAGTATCATACGTATCTTTTAGCTCCTCTAATTTAGTAATTGGAACGTGATGTATTTTATGATATAAATTGGTTGTGTTTTTATTAAACACACCTAAAACCAAATCTCCTTTAACAACAAGTTTTTCAGACAAAATACGCCCTAAAAAGCTATTTGACCCTATTATTAAATTTGATTTAGTTTTCACTATTTATTTTTTCTAAACTTACTGTTGCTTTATTATTTTTCCATAATATTGTACCCACTTCTTTCCAAGGCGTTGCTAAATTATTCTTCAACAAATCTTTTTCCCATTCAAAAGTTACCTTAACTTTTTTCATAACTATTGTAAACTCAGCATTATTTAAATCGACACCATTTTTATGAGCCCAAAAAGAAGCATATTGAGGTAAACCTTTTTTTAATGTAATTGGTTTCTTTGAAACATTTGGCATACTTACTCTATAACTGTAATTAATCCATGAACCTCCAAGTAAATACTCATCAGGCATTCCTTTTTCAGAAAGAATAGGCAGGAATTCATTTTCGTATTTAATACTAAAAATTTTTTCATACCCCTTAAAATGCGCATCTACAAATACACCATGCAAAGTAATACCAAAGTATTTATGAGAAAACCCTCTACATTTATTATTTATAGTCCATAAACCTGAAATTGATTTCTCTTTTACACCTGTTATTTCAGATACTGTTTTAAGATTTTTAGGTTTTAAAAGAAAAAAAAATGTAGAATTCAATTGAAAAAATACTAAGGCTACAATAACAACTTTTAGTATAACTAACTTGACCTTATTAGAGTTTAAGAAATAATGTAATTTAGAATTTTCGTTCTGATTTTTGTTCTCCGGAATACCACAATTTTCAAAAGTACAACGTTCAACACCTCTTGTTCTTGCTATGTAGCTATATATTTTATTTGCAATAAAAGTGACACCTGGAATATAAAATAGGATGTAAAAAACATATAAAAAAGGCACATGTTTACATACTTCCTTGTAAGTATCTACACCACTAAAAACCTGATTTTCAAGATTAATAGAATGAATATCTCTTAGCAAAGCATCTTCATTATAACCATTTAAATATTGAGTTTTTGAAGCATGCTCTTGTACACTTTTAAAATTTATAGCTTTAAAAACATCTAGATGAGAGATAATGAGTTTTGTTCTTATACATAACGGACATTCAGCATCATAAAAAAAGTATAGCTTACTTTTTTTGAACCTGATTTTATTTTCAAAGTATTCCCAAAATTTTACTGGCACTAATGCCATATAGATAGCAATAACTCCTAAAGCAAAAAAAGGAATGGGAAATTCAAATAAAATTCCAACATGTAATCCTAAACCTATTATTAATAAATAAGGTCTGATCTTTTTTATAAAAAAGATAAAAGGAAACACTAACTCAAATAAGAATGTTAGATAACCTAAAGCTTTAATTAAATATTCTTGATTTAGTAACCATTGGTCATTAAATATAGTTATTTGCGGCAATGAAGCAGGTAACCACATACCAAGTCCATTTAACCATGTTAGACATTTAAATTTAAAAAACATAGAATCAAAATACACCACTGCGACTCCAAAGAAAATAAGTATATAGTAATATAAAACGCTTGTTTTCTCTATTATAATACTCTGCTTATTAAGATTATAAAATTTTAGTTTCTTTCTTAAACTATCTAATGAATAGGATTGTGCTAGAGGAATAAACATCATCATAAAACCAACCCCTAGATAAGTATAATCCATATGATATTCGTGAGTTGGACCTAAAGCATTTAGAATCCAAACACAAAATATATAATTCACAATTGTTGCGACTCTAGTAAATAAACCGAAGGTTATTAACAGCAATACAAACATCCATAGTAATAACGGTATTGTAAAATCAAAAGTTGCTTCCGTTATATATGGCATTGGATCAAAGTACAATTGCCGGTATCTAAATATTCTATTAACTTCAAAAAACAGGTTCAACGCAAAGCATATTCTAAAAACGGCCAGTCCTTTAGAAGAAATTTTCTTATCGTATAATCTATCTATAAATTTTAAAATCCTCATTTTATAAAAACACTATATATCTTTAAACTGTTTTTGATGATTTATTTCCCAAAATTGGTCTTGTTTTAAAGCTTCCATAAATTTTATAGCACTATCTCCTTCTCCAAAATCAAGAGAAGTATCTATATTATCAGGTAAAGATTGTGTTGCATTTAATATTTCATTTTTATCATAACTCACATTTATAATATGCGAGTGCGTTGCTCTATTTTCTTGTCGTGTGCCAATATTTATTGTTGGAATTCCATACAATGGTGCTTCTCTAATACCTGCACTACTGTTACCTATAATACACTTTGAGTTTTTTAATAAAGTTAAAAAATATTCAAATCGTACTGAAGGAAAAATACGCATTCTAGGATTTCCTTTAAGCTTGTCAAATGCTTTTATTATTGCTTTACTTCCAAAATCATTATTAGGATAAATAACCACATAACTTAAATCACTCTCTAATAATGCCTCTACAAAATCATTCGCATAAGTTACCATATAATGCGATTCTGTTGTGACTGGGTGAAACATCGCGATTGCATAGTCTTCAAAATCAATCTCATAATACTCCTTAACCGTTTTTAAATTTGGTAAAGTATTAGAAAACATAACATCTACGTCTGGCGAACCTATTATTGATATAGATTCAGAAAGCTCTCCCATTTGAATCAATCTCTTTTTTGCTAATTCGTTAGCTACAAAGTGTATGTGACTCATTTTACTTGTAGAATGGCGTATTAACTCATCTATAGTTCCTGAAATTTCTCCGCCTTCTATATGAGCAACCAAAATATTATTTAAACTTCCTACTATCGCACCAGCTAAAGCTTCTACTCTATCTCCATGAATAATAATTAAATCGGGATGTATTTCTTTAACATAGTTAGAAAACCCTTCAATGGTTTTTGCCAATGTTAAATCCATTGTTGTTTCATCGGTATGATTACTAAACCTTGATATATTTGAAAAATTGCAACGTTCTACCTCTAATAATGTGTAACCATATTCATGTAACAAATGCATCCCCGTTACAAAAACAAAAGGGCTAAAAGAAGACTCTTCTTCTAGAATTTGTATTAATGTTTTTATTTTTCCAAAATCGGCTCGAGTACCAGTAAGAAAAACTATTTTCTTTATATTATTCAATATCGTTCCAAGTTAATTGTTCGTCGTTAGCAATATTACTTAAAGCTTTTTTACCTAAAATATTTTCAAACTTATCGGCTAATATTTCTCCTGTACCAGGTCTTTTTACCCAAAGATTTTCTTTAGTAAAAATGTCGCCTTTTTTTATGTTTTTAATAGTACATACCGTTGCAAAAGCAAAATCTATTGTGACTTGTTCTTCTTTTGCTGGTACTTTAGTTCCACCTCGCATTTGCGCTATTTCAGCACTACTAATTATTAATTCTTTACAAGCATTTTCGTCCATACTACAAATAATATCTGGTCCCGTTCTCTGCATATGATCTGTAAAATGGCGTTCTAAAATTGAAGCGCCTAAAGCTACAGCTCCTAAACAAGCATTATTATTTAAAGTATGGTCACTTAACCCAAAAACTTTATTAGGAAAAGCATTATGCAATTCAACCATTGCACCAAATCTAACCAAATGAATAGGAGTTGGATATAAATTTGTAGTGTGTAGTAATGCTAATGGCACTTTGTGATTATCAAAAATGGCAACCGCTTTGCTTACACTTTCTATTGTATTCATTCCAGTGCTTAATATTACTGGTTTTCCAAAGGAAGCGATATGTTCGAGTAATGGATAATTATTACACTCTCCAGAACCTATTTTGTATGCAGGAATATCGAACTTCTTTAAACGTTCTGCTGCGGCTCTTGAAAAAGGGGTAGATATAAAAATCATACCTTTACTTTCAACATAGTTTTTAAGTTCCAACTCATCGGTTTCATTTAATGAGCATCGATCCATTATTTCATATATTGAAACATCTGAATTTCCAGGAATTACCTTTTTGGCAGCTGCACTCATCTCATCTGCTACAATATGTGTTTGATGTTTTACCATTTCGGCTCCAGCTCTATGAGCTGCATCAACCATTTCTTTAGCTACTTTTATAGCCCCTTCATGGTTAATACCTATCTCTGCAATTATTAAAGGTGGAAAATCTTGACCTATTTTTCTACCTGCTATTTCTATATATGGTTTATTCATTTGGGTATTTTTCTATAATATAATTCGCATAATCAAAATCATTTTGAGTATCAATATCTATGTTTGCGTAGACAGTATCAACTTCTAAGGCATATGCCTTTTTACTCATAATAATTTCTTTTTTTATTAATTCTGCTTTCGTAATATATAATAATCCGTTTTCGAAAAACAAGGGCTCTAAATCTTGACTTCTTTGGCCTGTAACATAATTAAAAGGGGTGAACGTATGATTCACTATTTTTCCAAGTTTATGATAATTTCTACTTACCGTAAACAAACTTTCTTCAGCGTTATTTTCATATAATGCATAAGCTTCTTCAAGTAATTTTCTTGGTCTTAACGGATTGGTTGGCTGAAGTAATATTACATTTTCAACAGCTTCATCTATAGTCTCTAAAACATGTTTTAATGCTGTTACTGTAGGTTCTAAATCTCCAGATAAACACTCTGGTCGTTCTATAACTGTAACACCAGCATCTATGGCTATCTTTTTTATTCCCTCATCATCTGTAGAAACGTATATTCTATCTATAAAAGAATGTTTCTTTGCATATTCAATACTATAAACCAATAAAGGAATACCTCCTAGTTGTTTTATATTTTTATTAGGCAATCTTTTAGAACCACCTCTAGCTGGAATAATAGCAATATTTTTTAGCTTTTTCATATCAAAATTTCTGAAAAAGATTATTTAAATTTTCGTTTTCTTCGTTTCATATAAGAATTAACTTTCTCTTTAAAAGCGTACCCCTTTCTAGCCATTGAAGGTTCTAAAAAAATAAGTTGCCCGCCTCCTTTCCATTGACTTGCTGGAAAAGGTCCATATGGATGATTTTTTTCAATACTAATAATTTCCACATGAACAGATTTGGGATATATTTTTTTAATTGATGACACTTGATCTCCTCTATAACCTTCTACATAAACTATAGTGTCTTTTTTTGAATACTTTTTAATACTTTCTAATGCGCTATCCGTACCATCAACAATTATTAGATCTTGCTTATTTTCTGAAGACACTTCTTCAAGATTTTTATACAATTTAATAGCATTAAAATCGTCTACATTGTCATTCAATACACTTAAACAATAATCGTTTGCCTCAGTACCAATATAATCTATATTCAAATTTTTTGCTTTTGAATATTTTAGTATCGCATCAGAAATAGAGCCTATTCCTAGTCCTAATTCTAAAACAGATTTTACTTTATATTTTTTAATCAATTTAAGTATCGTTTCTATGGCATATTCACTTGCTATACCATGATTACCCTCGATACTTGAGAATTTTTTATAGACACTTTTAGATATTTCTTTATACATCATATTTTAATTATAAATATAATTTCACTTCATTAATATACTTATTAATTTTACTCGCCCAATCATCGACATCATAAATACGTTCTGATATGACATCAAGATATGGATTAATACCTTTATTATTTCTAATAACATGAATGGCTTTTTCCATTTCATCTACCCATTCGTTAATCATATTTGGATTTTCTATTAAAACACCATATTTACCATCACCAATTACTTCAGGAATACCTCCTTGTTTAGAAGCGATGCAATACGTACCACATTTCAAAGCTTCAGCTAAAACAATTCCAAAGCCTTCTTTCCATAGCGACGGAAATAAATATACATCAGACATTTGATAGTATTTAGCCAATTCTTTATTTGGCACTCGACCAACAACCTCAACACCTTCCTGATCAATCGTTCTATTAATACCAATAATTAATAATTTAATTTTTCCTTTATGATTTTTGTAAACTCGCTTGTAAGCATCTAGAATAAGATGTAATCCTTTTTTAGGCCGGTCTTGAGAACACCACATGAAAACAAACTCATCTTGTTTTATGCCTTGTGCTTCTCTAAGCTTTTCTTTTTCTTCTGAAGATACACGTTTAAATAATTTTGAGTTTGTTGCATTATGGACAATCTTGGCTCTAAATGTACAATCATCATAGAAGTTTTTATATTCATTATAAGATAATGCCGTTAAAAAAAACAACTCATCTATAGCATATAAAAAAGGATCTGCTTTTTTCTTAGGAAAGAGTGGTGCAAAACCTTGATAATAATACTGAATATAAAAATTCTCTCTAATATTTGCGTTTTTTAGGTGTGTATCTAACGGAACAACAATACCGCTATTATCTATAATATGGAGAATGAATTTTGTTTCTAGATTTAAGTTAATGATGCGATCTAAAGCTTCCATATAATTATTAAATCGACTAGTATCATCTACTAGTTTATTTTTGATTTTATCCTTAACTGTAATTTCTCTTACATACTCATAGATTACATTTTTTGCTTTCACTTCTCCTTTAGGACAAATTATATAGTCAAAAGAGTGCGTTGTTTCTTCTAATAAATAGTTATACATATTGGACCAACTTGCAATCTTAGAATAAGGCAATGGTATTTGGCAAATTATTATGGTTTTTATACTATTCATTATAACTTCTTGTATTGTATTTTGGGTAATAAAAATAAGCGTATCCTTTATTAAAACAAACTAGTAAAAAAATTCCAAATAGTAATTTAAAAATAATTTTAAAAGGCCCTTTCATTTTCAACACATAAGTTAATATTTTTTTAGAATACGCACTTATAATTTCTTTTCTTTCCTTTGAATTATTTGCTAAACCGTATAAGTTATAAAAGAGTGTGGCTTGCCTATAAAAAACGTATTCAAGTAATTTCTTTTTGTTTGATAGATTTTTATTTTCATTAATTGAATTAAAGACCTTATCAAAATATCTGAATACCGATTTCTGTGCCTTTAGTGATAGTGATGCTTTTGTGGTAATACTATCATCTCCAACTCTAACATAAAACAATACGTTTTCAATATAGACATACTTGGGGTTATGAACTAACATTCTAAAATGAAAATCACGCTCTTGAGAGCGATGAAGTGTTTCATCGAACAACGTTTTATTATTTAAAAATGTTTTTTTCCAAAGTGGAGATGGTGTATAAAAATAGAGTCCGTTTAATAAATAATCTTCTATATAATTGTTAGAGTTTAGAACTTTTGGAGATTCAATATCTATAGGTGTATTAATGTCTTTATTAAAAGTACTACTTATACAACTACAAAAATCTAAGGCACTATTTTCTTGAAGCTTTTTATACCTATTCATAAGAAAATCTGGATGCATAATATCGTCACTATCAAACCAATTAATATATTCGCCTTTGGATTTCTCATAACCATAATTACGACATGCATTTGCCCCTTTTGGTTTGCGATCTGGTCTTTTGTAAAATTGAAACTTGCTATTCGTTTTTATATATTCATTGATAACGGTTTCGATATTGTCTGAACTACCATCATCTACAATAATACATTCCCAATTGGTATACGTTTGATTTATCAAACTGGTTAATGTCTCTCTTATTAAATGAGCACGATTGTAGGTTGGTATTATAATAGATATTAAAGAAATGCTCAACAGTTTTCTATTTTTGAATAAAACCCAACAACATTTGCACACTGTACTTTATTGTTAAATTTTTTGGTTATTAATTCATGTGCGTTTTTTCCCATTTCAATTAATAAATTAGAGTCATTTATTAATTTCTCTACAGCATTAGTCATTGCATTTACATCTTTCTCTTCTACAATATATCCTGAATTCTCATGATCTATGGTTTCCGGTATTCCTCCAGAATGAAATCCTATTGCGGGTATACCAGTAGACTGCGCTTCTGCAGTAACTAAGCCTTGCCCTTCTGCTCTTCCTGTTTCATCGGTTATGGATGTCATTAAAAACAAATCATTATCATATAATAATTTAACGATTTGTTTTTGTGTTGCACTCCCATAAAAAGTAATTTGTTCTTCTATATTTAACAACGTCGCAAGTTCTTTTAAATGACTCATTTCTTCACCATCTCCAACTATTGTATAATGAATTTCATGACCTCTTTGTTTTAATAATTTTATAACTTCTAATCCTAAATGTTGTCCTTTTAGCTTCATTAATCGTCCAATAGTAATCATTCGAAATTTAGAACCTCGAACACGTTCCTTATAAGCAAATAACTTTTGATCCACACCTACATGATTTATTCTTATTTTTTCTGTTGGTGCTTCTAATAAAGATAAGTTATTTCTTAAGTAATTTGAGTTTACTAATAGGACATCTACATATTTAAACAGCAATTTATATTGTGATTTGATGACGCTCCTATTTTTTGGAGTTGAAAACGTATCGTAACCGTAAAATGACACTATAATTTTTCCTTTAATGGCTTTTATTTCTTTCATTTTTGCAAGCAACACACCATTCACTCCAAAATGAGCATGAAAAAGAGGTATACTTCTATATTTCATAAAAAAAGCAGCTTGGTACCACAGCTTTAAAGACTTTGACTCTGCTCCAAATTTTTCAGTGTTTAATGTTCTTAAAAACACTCTGGTGTAGGATAAATATCTAACAAGTAGGGCAAATGCCTTTATTATTCTAATTAATTTATTTTTAGGCACACTAACATTATATGTCGCTGCTGTTTTATATAGGTGATATGCTTTTAATAAATCGGGTTGAGATGCATTGGATAAAGGGTGAATTGTATCGGCTATTATTTTTGCAGAATACCCTTTTTCGATAGATTCTATTAGCTGATTAATAATAAATGTCTCAGACTTTGTTGGATAACCACTTACAACATGAACAATATTTCTTTTATCCATAATTGCTATTTTATAAATAATGTCTTCCTTTTTTTTTGTTAATTTTAGCACTAAGAAATGATTCTCTTTTTATAGTCTTTAAGTCTTGTATCTCTTTTAATGCTCCTTTTAAATCAGAAAATTTAAATCCTATTATTGAGATTAACGCTTCTTTTATTAAACTATATTTTAAGTATTTTAATTTAACTTCAACATTTGTTAAATTAACATCTGCATATTTCACTTTTCTATGATAATTATTTCTATAAAAGTATTGTTCAGAGTATTTCTTTATGCCTTTGTATTCTCTATTTTTAGTATCATGTCCTATTTTACAATTAGACAAAACTCCAATCTTATAATTATGATATAATAATCTCTGTGCTAAATTAGAATCTTCACCTATATGAAAAAATATAGGATCAAAACCTCCAACAGTTTCAAAAACAGATATAGGTATAAACCAACATGCAGCCGCTATAAAAGGGACATCATAAATTTCTTTTATTTCTTTAGACAATACAAAATCTGAATAAAAATCTTCATTATTTTCATAGTTAACATATCTTACAAATGAACTTTCTAAGTACTCTCCTGACCAGTCACAATGTATTGGGCTTATAATTCCATATTCTGAATGTTTCTTTGAAAAATCTACTAATTTCCTAACTGCATTACCAAATACTCGAGCATCTTGGTTTAATAAAAAAACAAAATCTGCACCTGCATTTAAAGCATACATTATACCTAAATTGTTTGCTTTTCCAAAACCTAAATTTACTTCTTGCTCTAAAAGAATAATTTCAGGGTAATTTTGTTTTATAAAACTTACTGTATTATCAGAAGAATTATTATCTATGACAATAACTGTAGTTTCATTATTTACAGAATTTAAGCAATCTTTTATCCATTTTATTCCATTGTAGGTTACAATTATAGTATAAACATGTTTTTTTGTAGTTTCAAACATATCTAATCTTGTAATAAAATATGATGATACTCTTTATCTTTCAAATTAATAATACTTGGATCTGTAATTAATTCTTCATAAGTAGATTTATTTACCTCATCGAATATTGATTCGTCTATCACAAAATTAGTAATTGAAGACTTAATAGTAATATAACCCAAGCCATAATCTGTATCCAATACTGTAATACTTAAGACCTCTTTATATTTTTCTTTTAAATAAATAATAGTTTTCCATACATCACCGGTCCATTCTCCTGTCCATCCTTCTAAGTTCATCTTACCGGCTTCAATGAAAGAATTAGCATAAACTGCACCTGCTTTATTTGGTGGTAAACAATCGTGCATAACTATCACTCCATCATTAGATAGATATTTTAACGAGTTTAAAACATCTAACAAACTAGCTTTAAATGTATGTAATCCATCAACAAAAACAATCTCAGGTTTATACTTTTTAATAAAAGATGATTTATTCTTAAAAAAATCATCGCTAGTATATTCAAAATATTTATTAAAAAAATTACTAGGTTTTATATAGATCCATTTGAGTTTTCTTTTTAAAGGTATATAAAACTTAGGGTCTACTGCTACTTTACGTTTACATTTTATTGGAAAAAAAGACTCGCCCTTGTAAGATCCAATTTCTAGGTATCTTGTGAAATTTTTCTTATCTATTATTTTTTGAATTAATTCAACTCTATTCATTATCTTAAATTTGTATTTAATAAACATATTTCGTTTATAAAAATAAGCTACTCTATTATATCTTTTTTTTCTATTTCCCAGTGCAACATCGGTCTCATCATACCTGGCCATTTTCCTACGTAAGGCCCTCTAACTCCCTCCCCACTAGTATGATCGTAGATCTCAAAGGACAATAAATCTTTTTTAATTAAATGAATTATTTCTGGGTTATAATTACCAACTGCAACTAGTATACTAAATACACCTTCAGCTAATAAATTACCTGGAATTTTACATTTAGACTTGATAATTGATTTTGTTTGCGAATGAAAATCCAACCAATTGGGTGCTACAAATTCGTTTGAAGCGAATAAGGTTTGTCCCATTTCATTAATTAAATGTATTATTGCAGTATTATTATAATCTAAATTAAGATCCCAATACTCAACATTTATGTATATGTCATCCGTTATATTAAATTTGCTTTTGAGTTTATTATTCTCATCTACAATTGATGCGCTTTTTAGTTTTGCATATTCATTTCCTGGAGCATCTTCAATAGATTCCCACTCTACAATTGCTTTTTTAGTTTTAAATTCATTTAAATATTCAGTTATTGCTTTATCGGTCGGTCCTTGATAAGACACACTTCCATTAGCTAATACAACAGCTCTTTTAGTTAGCTTACTAATGGCATTCATATCATGACTAACAAATAATACAGTACGTCCTTCTCCCTGCGAAATATCTTGCATTTTTCCAATTGCCTTTTTTTGAAACTCTGCGTCTCCAACAGCTAAAACCTCATCAACAACTAAAATATCTGGCTCTAAATGTGCAGCAACAGCAAATGCCAAACGCACCTTCATTCCTGAAGAATAACGTTTCACTGGTGTATCTATATACCGCTCGCAACCCGAAAAGCTAACAATTTCATTTAATTTTAATGAAACTTCAGCTTTTGTCATACCCAAAATAGCGCCATTTAAAAAAATATTTTCACGCCCTGTCATTTCTGGGTGAAAACCTGTACCAACCTCTAACAATGAAGCAATACGTCCTCTAGTTTTAATATTACCAGTTGTAGGCCCTGTAACCCGGGACAATATTTTTAATAATGTAGATTTTCCTGCTCCATTTTTACCAATAATACCAAGGACTTCGCCACGTCGAACTTCAAAATTAATGTCCTTTAATGCCCAAACATAGTCTGATTTACCTTTTGCACTTCTATCATTTCGTTCCCCAATCTTTAAAAACGGGTCTTCTTTCCCTCTAATTTTATTCCACCAACGATTTAAATCATGACTTATAGTACCTGTACCAATAGTACCTAAGCGGTATTGCTTTGAAATGTTTTCAGCTTTTAAAATAACATCATTGTTCATTATATTGTATCTATAAAACTTTTTTCTGTCTTATTAAAAATAACAAGACCAATTAAAAATACTACTATACTTATTATTGTAACATAAATTAGTTTTGAAACGTCTAAACTTCCAATACCTAAAGTCATTTCTCTAAATGTTTCTATAATAATAGCAATAGGGTTCCACTCTATTAACCAATAATAATTAGGTAATTTTTCTTTAAAATAAGATAATGGATACATTACTGCCGATCCATACATTAATAATTGAACTCCAAATTGGACTAAGAAGCTTAAATCTCTATACTTTGTAGTCATTGACGATATAATCATTCCAAGTCCCAAGCCTAACAACCCCATATAAAGCACTAAAATAGGAAATGCAATTAATGATATTTTTGGTATTGCATTGTTTGATTTGTCTGTAAAAAAGCTAAAAAACAAATAAAAACCTACAAAAACCAAAAGCTGAATGCCAAATTTTAGGAGATTAGAAACTATAACAGACATGGGCATGATTACTCTTGGAAAATAAACTTTGCCAAAAATGTTTTCATTCTTCTTAAAAGTATCACTCGTTCCTACCAAACATTCTTTAAAATAATTCCAGGCCGTAATCCCTGAAAGGTTAAACAGAAATGGATGAATACCATCTCCTGGTGGAATGTCTGCTAATTTATTAAATATTAAAGTAAAAATAATTGATGTAAAAAGAGGTTGTATTAAATACCAAAGAGGGCCTAAAATAGTTTGTTTATATAAAGTGATCACATCTCTTTTTACAAACAAAAATAAAAGGTCCTTGTATTTCCAAATCTCTTTAAAATTGAAATTTATCAATTTATGCTTTGGAGAAATAGTATATAACCAATCTTCTTTTGAATTATTACTCATTCAAATTAACTTTTAAAATATGTCCAAGTTACTTTTAATCCTTCTCTTACCGAGAACTCTGGTTCATAACCTAATAACCGTTTTGCTTTAGATATATCTGCCAATGAATCCCTAACATCTCCAACTCTAGAGGGTTTGTGACTTACTTTTATATTTTTCTTTGCTATCTCATTTAAAGTATCCCATAAATAACTTACACTAATTCTTTCTCCACAAGCTATATTAAAAACTTGATTATCTGCTTCGGGTTTAGCAAAAAAGCCTTTTATATTTGCTTGTACTGCATTCTCTACGTAAGTAAAATCTCTGGTTTGCTCTCCATCTCCATTAATAGTGCCTATATTATTATTTTTAATAGCTTCCATGAATAAAGGAATAACAGCAGCGTAGGCACCTCTAGGGCTTTGTTTAGGTCCAAAAATATTAAAATAACGAAGCCCTATAGCTTTAGTATTATAAGTTTTACCAAAAACATCGGCATAGAGTTCATTTACATATTTAGTCACGGCATAAGGAGATAATGGTTTACCTATAACATCTTCTACTTTTGGCAGTATTGCACTGTCTCCATAGGTAGAACTAGATGCTGCGTAAATCATTTTTTTTACTGTAGTACTGTCTTTAAGCGCAATCATCATATTTAGAAAACCATGTATATTAACAGCGTTAGTTGTTGCTGGGTCATTAATAGATCGTGGTACAGAGCCTAATGCTGCTTGGTGCGTCACATAATCAATACCTTCCATTGCCTTTTTACAGGTTTCTAATTCTCTTATATCTCCTTCAATAAACTCAAAATTAGAATGTGATACGTAAGGTTCTATATTTTTATAATAACCATTAGAAAGATTATCTAATACAAGTACTTTTTTAGCATTATATTTTAATAGATAAGCTACAATATTAGATCCAATAAAGCCAGCGCCTCCGGTTACTAAAAAAGAAAATTTTGAAAGATCTTCACTATGGTATTTGTTAGAATACATCATTATTTTTTAAACAAGCTTTTTATGCGTTTAACAAGGCCTTTTTCATTATTATCGTCCTCATGGTAGCCATTTCCATAAGCGCCATAACCGTAGCCATAACCATAGCCGTAACCGTAACCGTAACCATAAGTCCCTTTTTGATCATAATGATTATAGACAAAACTAAGACTTTTAATTTCACCTCTTTTATACTTATCATTAATTAAATTAAGCATTCCTTTTTTTGTATAGTCTTGTCTTACCACATACAATGAAGCATCTGCATATTCGATAAGTTCCATAGCATCTGAAACTAAACCTACTGGCGGCGTATCTAAAACGATATAATCATATTTCTGCTTTAACTCTGCTATAAATGCATCCATCTTATCACTAATTAATAACTCAGAAGGATTTGGAGGAATTGGACCAGATACTATTATATCTAAATTTTCAATTTCTGTTTTTTGAACGACTCCTTCTAAATCACTTTGCCCTATTAAATAATTAACTGCCCCTTTCTCATTTGTAATTTCAAAATCTCCAAAAATCTTAGGTTTTCTTAAATCTAAACCTACAAGCACTGTTTTTTTACTACTTAAAGCAAAAACCGTTGCGATATTAATCGAGCAAAATGTTTTTCCTTCACCACTCACTGAAGATGTAATCATCACCGTTTTTGACCCTTCAAGTTCATGTTTTTTATACATAAATTGAAGACTCGATCGAATTGCTCTAAACGCTTCAGCAACTGCCGATTTAGGTTTTAAATGTACTGCTAAGTTATTCTTTGCAGTATTTTTACCAATGACTCCAAGAATTGGAACTGAAGATAAACGCTCTAAATCTTCAGGGCCATGAATGTTATTATCTAGCAACGTCATTAAAAAAGCTAATAACAAGGGAATCATTAATCCTCCAAAAAAAGCTAAAAAATAATTGGTGCTATTGTTTGAGCTTATTGCAGATTGACCAATGTCTTTTGCAGAATCTATTACTAAAATATCTGAAACACTGGATGCTTTTATTATTTCTGCTTCACCCTGCTTTTGTAAAAAAATAGTATACGTTTGCTCTGTTAAGTTATATTGTCGCTCAAAAGTTAACATGCGTTGTTGATCTTCTGGTAATTTACTAAATAGAGATTCTGCTTTGTTTAATTTAGAATTAATAGTATTGAGTTGTCTATTTATAACGTTAGTTGCTGCACTAATGTTTTCAAGCAATACTGCTTTAAGACCATCAATTTGCCGGTCTAAATCGTCAAAAATAGTGGCATTACTTCTTACCGAATATTCTAATTTAGATTTTTGAACAGAAAGATCATTAATTTTAGAAATATTACTTAGTATATTAACATCCTCTATACCTGCAATTGAAGGTGCTGGTAAATCGGTAAAACTTTTACTTTCTTTTAAATAGGTTTTTAAATTGCCATAGTAGTCTAATTGTCTTATTACAGCTTCTTTTTCTAAATCATAACTCGCTAATTTTTCTGAAAGCTTCACACTTTCGTCATCCAAATTAAATATTTTATTTTTCTTCCTATAATTATTTAAGTCATCTGCATTTTCTTTTAATCGATCTTTAACATCTTTTAATTGATCTTCGATAAATTTTATAGTGTTGGTAGCAAATTGATTTTTTCTATCTAGTTGCTCTTCACTCAGAATAGTTACTGTTTCATTTAGGTAATCAACAATTTTACTTTTATTCACATCAACTAAGCTTAAATTTAAAATGGGGGAATTTTTCTGATTACCAATACTTATTATAGTTTTATAACGATTAACGACACCATCAAAGTTGTCAAATTGTACATAATAAACATCTCCAGGCTTTACTTTTCTATTGGCTTCTAAATGTATAACCCCATTTAAAAAAGGGAGCGCTATTGTATCTCCTAATTTTAAATTTTTGGTAAATGTTCCTAAATTAACATCTACTACCGATTTTTCTTTTGTTTTATAATTTTGAACAGATGCTATATTGGACAAGAACTCAACTTCCAATTTGTAAATATCATCCTCCAAAAATTCAATTTTAATAGGGTTTCCTAATAACTGATTTTCATCTAATTGAGTCGTCATTCTAAAAGGAGCAGATGTATATATATCATCTTTTCTAAACCGTCCCTGTTTAAGGTATCTTTTATAAAATTGAAGACGCTCAACTACTTTTTCATTATGAGACCGAGATTTTAAAGACACCATCATGGTTTGAACCTTTCCGGTAACGCCACCCCAATTAAATGTTAGGCTGGTATTTGAGGTAAATAGAGGGTTTTTATCATCTTCAATAGATACTTGAGTTGATAGTTTATATTTTTTTTGCTTTCTTATGTTTACCTGATATGCCGCAAAAATTCCAATAGCTATGAATAGAACAAAAAGTTTCCAATAGCTTAATGCTCGAAATAAAAAGGCTTTAAAATCAAAGCTGTTTTGAGATTCTAAAACTTCAAATTCTTCGTTCATAAATTTTATAATTACAGATTTTTAGCTAAAAAATACGTCGATATTAATACAGAAAAAATAGAAGCAATAGTCGTTAAGGTTTGTGTGGCAGTTTCTCCTGCTCCTAAAGCTTTTCGCTTTAATGGTTTTACTAAAATGATATCATTAGGTTTTATATAATAATAGGGCGATTTCATTGCAACAATGTCTGTTAAATCGATATGATGTATTTTCTGACCTTGGGGATATTGTCTAATCACCATCACATCTGTTCTATCTGCTGTATTTTTCATATCGCCAACACTAGCTAATGCTTCTATAATATTAACACGCTCTTGGTATACTATTTTAGTTCCTGGCCCTCCAACTTCACCGGTTATCGTATATCTTAATCCAGATAATTTTACTGTGACAAATATTTGCGCCGTTTCTTTAAAATACTTTGCTAATAATTCATCTTTAACTTTTTCTTCTATATCTTCTACAGTAAACCCTAAAACATTAAGATCTCCTAAAATAGGAAATTCAATATTTCCATGAGCATCTACCGTAAATCCATCAAAATACAATCCAGAGTCGGCCGCTCCTCCTCCCCTAGTTTCAGAACCTATTGGATTAAAAATACTAACCAATTCTTCATCTAAAGCTTTTACTGTTATTCTTAAAATATCATTTATTTGTACTCGATATGGCTTGTTTAACTCTTGTATTTGTATTGAGTCATTTGCTACAGTTCCTTTATCTTGTAGATAAACGACATCCTTATTAGTAATACATGATGAGGATAATAAACTAAAAACGATCGCAATAAAAAATAGAGTTTGTTTCATAAACAGCACAATGGTATATAGACAAATATAGCTTTTCATCGTGAATAATAAAACTTTTATCGGATTTTTTGGTTTTTTATCCGTTATTTTTACAAAAATTGAACATCAAACTACCTAACCGTTGAAAATATAACCAAGTCTTTTGATGGAATTAACGCTCTTTAAAGACATTTCCCTTAATTTGCACAAAAATTAAATATTGAATTATCTAACAGTTGAAAATATAGCTAAGTCTTATGGAGAGCTAACACTCTTTAAAGACATTTCATTTAGTATACATAAAGATCAGAAAGTTGCTTTCGTTGCAAAAAACGGAACTGGAAAGACTTCGATTTTAAATATTTTATCTAAACTAGACCAACCAGATGCTGGCCAAGTTACCTTTAGAAAAGATATTGCCGTCTCTTTTCTTTCTCAAGAACCTTTCCTAAATAGTACATTAACTGTTGAAGAAACTATTTTTAGTTCAGACAATGCGATTCTTAAAGTTATTAAGAATTATGAAAATGCGTTATTAAATCCTGATGACGCAGAAGCATATCAACATGCTTTCGAGCAAATGGATGCTAATGAAGCTTGGGATTTTGAAACACAATACAAACAAATCTTATTTAAATTAAAGCTTGAAGACCTCAATCAAAAAGTGAGTACGCTTTCTGGTGGACAAAAAAAACGTTTGGCTTTAGCCAATGCTTTAATTAACAAACCAGACTTATTAATTCTTGATGAACCTACCAATCATTTAGATTTGGAAATGATAGAATGGCTCGAAGCCTTTTTTGCTAAAGCAAATATCACCTTATTTATGGTCACTCACGATCGTTATTTTTTAGAACGTGTTTGCAATGAAATCATAGAATTAGATCATGGTAAAATGTATTCTTATAAAGGGAATTACTCTTATTATTTAGAAAAAAAAGAAGCTCGTATAGAAGTAGAACAAGTAGAAACAGGTAAAGCCAAACAACTCTATAAAAAAGAGTTAACATGGATGCGACGTCAACCCAAAGCAAGGACAACAAAATCGAAATCAAGAATTGATGATTTTGCCGATATAAAACACCGTGCTCATCAACGTCGAAACGACCATGAAATGCAGCTTGAACTTAATATGGAGCGATTAGGTAACAAAATTTTAGAGCTTCATAAAATTTCTAAAGCATATGGTGAAAAGGTTCTATTAGACAAATTAGATTACACGTTTCAAAAAGGAGAACGTGCTGGTATTATTGGAAAAAATGGAACTGGTAAAACATCTTTTCTAAACATATTAACACAAACTGCTCAACCAGATTCTGGAAAAATAGTTATTGGTGAAACCGTAAAGTTTGGTTACTATACCCAAACTGGTATTACACCAAAACCAAACCAGAAGGTAATTGATGTGGTAAGAGATTTTGGAGATTATATTCCCTTAAAAAAAGGAAGACAAATAAGCGCTCAACAACTACTAGAACGCTTTATGTTTGATCGCAAAAAACAATATGATTTTGTTGAAAAACTAAGTGGTGGTGAACGTAAAAGACTCTATTTATGTACTGTTTTAATCCAAAACCCAAACTTTTTAATACTCGATGAGCCCACAAACGATTTAGACATCGTTACTTTAAATGTCTTAGAAGCTTTTTTATTAGACTTTCCTGGTTGCTTACTAGTCGTTTCTCACGACCGTTATTTTATGGATAAAATAGTAGATCACTTAATTATATTTAGAGGAGATGGAGTTATCGAAGATTTCCCTGGTAATTATAGCGATTTTAGAGCTTATGAGGACAGCAAGCCCCCTGAAGGCAAGGATGATACTCTTAAAAAAGAAAAAGCAAACTGGAAAAAAGACACTAAAACTACTAATAAGTTGTCTTACAATGAGCAAAAAGAATACAAGAATATTGAAAGTAAAATTAAAGCGCTAGGTTTTGATAAATCTGAATTAGAAGCTAAGTTTCTTAATCCTGATTTGTCTACAGAAGAGATTAACACACTCTCTAAAGAGCTTCAAATCATTATTGATACTATAGAAGAAAAAGAAATGCGTTGGTTAGAGCTTTCAGAAAAAATGGAGGATTAAAATGTTAGAAATTAATCATACTATAGTCATTTTTTAAGGACTTTAATCATATGCGTTCTCATACCATTATCGACTTTTATAAAATAATACCCACTTTGTAAAAATGAGAAGTAACCACTAAGGTCTATACTTTGAATGTTATTAGTATTGGTTTTCTGTTTAATGGTATTAATCATGCGTCCGCCAATATCGATAATAGATAAGTTTGCGCTCTTTTCAAAGCTTCCATAATATTTTAAAACCACACGACTCCCATCTGTTGGATTGGGGTAAATCATAATCTTATTACTAGCATTTAAATCATAAGTATCATTTACACCAAGTATGGTGCTTATAGTCACATCTTCGCTACCTGTTTGAGACCAATTTCCAGCTTCATCGCGAACTAAACTATTTATTCTCCCTTGAGTTGTTCTAATATCTTTAGTTACTTCGTCTCCAGCAGTGATCGTAACACTATTATTTGCACGGTATTTATAAACTTTTAAGTCATCAAAATCCATTTCGGTTGCATTTGTACGAAGAGAAATAGCATTTCCCGAAGTTATAGGAGATGTATCTGTCCAATATAAAACAAGCTTATTATTTTTAAAAACTTGAATAACACCGTAACTGGGACTGTAAGTAATTTTATAATTAGACCACTCATTATCCAACTCAACATCAACAGTTTCCCTAATATTTAATACATTATCTGCGGTCTCATAAATTCTTAATTTATTATCTTCTCCACTAAACCAAATGAGATAAGAGTTTCCACGTTCACTTAAAGAATAATCACTAGACATGATATGAATACCAAATTTTCGCGGTCCATCTTGTGATATAATTTTAGCTGAAAACTCATAGAGATAGGGCAAACTAGTGTTTTGCGACAAAGAAGTACTCAAGCTTGTATTTTCCGAAAGCGTATTAGATTGTCTTAAATGACCATCTGCACTACTCCAATTACCATCTCCCAAAGCGTATCCGGAATACAATTCATTATAATTATCATTAAAGAAACCATTATCGCTATTAGCATACCAATTATCTCCATATTTTTCTAAGGCTTGGTAATATTTACGAGTAACCCTTATATTATCATTATCATTAAAATTTACATTAAAATCACCTGCTTGTGCTGTTCCTCCTGGTACTGATACTGTTGTTGTAGGATTCATAGTATCTATAGGAACATCGTTACAATCATTGTCTAATAATGTTCCTGTTGTTGTTCTTAAATTTTCTAATATATCATATCCACCATCTCCAGGACATACTGTACAACCACCTCCATCTCTATGTCCTGCAATATTATTAAGTGTGCCAACCGAATAATGATAAGAAGCCCCTTCTGGATCTATATTTTCTTTATTGGCTTTCCATGCAAATAAAGAAGCTAAAGCCTCTTGAGTTAAATTAGTAGGTGTAACGGTTGAATAATCACCTAACATACAAACTCCCATAGTTTGCGAGTTCTTACCACAAAAATGAGCACCTGTACTACGATCTCCTCCAGCACGCCCTTCATATATTGTTCCCGTTGGAGAAATAAGAAAATTATAACCAATATCAGACCATCCATTACCATCCATATGAAAATTTTGAATTGCACGAACTCTAGCAGCCCAATCACTGCTGGTATTAGCTCCAACTTCATGATGTACGATAAGATGTGTTGCTATTGTAGGCTGAAAAATATCACCATTAACATATCTTGCATTCCATTGATCACGTGAAATTACATTAGGTTTTTCACACCCCATAAATGATTTATCATTTACTTTATTTTTGATATCAAGTTTTGTTTTTTCAGGAGTATTACCAGGACTGTATTGGTTTATTTTAATATTAGATATGGTTATTTTTTCTTTTGCTGAAAAGGCAACTTTATATTGAATGAATTTCACATTTACCTTTAAAAAAGTCATTACTGAGACGAGTTGTTCTCCATTTTCTTCAAAATGCCCTTCGAAAACTGTTTTTTTCCAATCCGTCCATAAGACACCATCTGTTGAAGTACGAAAACTTAAATTTAAATTGTTTTTGTAAATACCAGTGCCTTTCCAAACCGTATAAGATGATATAAATGGTTTAGGGTTATTAAGATTAATTTTTACAGGGTTTAATGTAAGAGTTGTTAATTTAGTATGAGTAGCTTCTACAGTTATTTTTTTATCGGTATACTTTATTAAACCATTATTGACCATTAAATTCTCAGGATGAAACAAAATAATATCGCTTTTAAAATCTTCCCCATCAAGTAAAACACTTTCTTGAGCTAATCCTCTATTATTCCATAAAAAACATTGAATAATAATTATAAAAAATAGTATCCTTTTCATATTTAATACACTTTTAATTGTTCGTTTTAAGTCAATCAATAAAAAAGCTTTCTCTGCAAAACATTTATAAACCATTAAATCTAAACATCTTAACTAGCTTCTTTAATTATAAATTAATACTTTATTTTTACCACTATTAAAGTCATACTCTTTTTATTGGCGTAAAGTGCTTATTTTGAGACAAACTGTGTTAAAAAAAATCAATACAATTAAAACAACTAATCATAGTACTACTATTATAACTTTTAAGACTTCTAACTCGTACATTATTTGTAATTTCGCTCTTTAATTATTTTATCGAATACTTATCTTTATAATTATATACGGTTAATTTAATTTTGAAGATTCTTTTTAATTATTATAAATGTGTTTCACCAAACGGCTTCATATATTAAATTTCTACTAAAAGCAACCAATCAACATGGTGTACACTCCCCTTTTGTATATAATTTAATAACAAAATGTATTTATGATAACAAAAAACACCCAGAGTACGATTTAATTAAACGCTATAAAAAATACCTTATAGAAAATAGCACTAAAATTGATGTTATAGATTTGGGTTCTGGTAGTCGTGTCTTTAAATCTAATAAGAGATTAGTCTCAAAAATGGCATCAAAAGCAGGATCTACAAGAAAAGAAACCCGATTACTTTTCAGGTTAGCAAAATACTTTCAATTTAAAAACAGTTTAGAATTAGGAACTTCTTTAGGTATTGCTTCTTATGCAATATATTTAGGAAATACGAATAATAACTTATTAACTATTGAAGGCTGTCCAAATATTTCTAAATTTACTAGAAGTACATTTAAAACATTTAACTTAAAAAACACAACTTTAAAAACAGGTGATTTCTCTGAGGTTATTAAACAAGAACAAAATAATACTTACGATTTTATTTATTTTGATGGTAATCATCAAAAAGAAGCCACTCTTAATTATTTTGAAAAACTTTTACCTACCGCTAATAATGAGTCTGTGTTTATTTTTGATGACATATACTGGTCTAAGCAAATGACTGAAGCCTGGGAGATCATAAAAAAACATCCAAGAGTTACTGTAACCATAGACACTTTTTTCTGGGGAATTGTTTTTTTTAGAAAAGAACAAGCTAAGGAGCATTTTACGATTCGAGTTTGAACTTGAAATTGAAGTTGAAAACACATAAAACACCTCCCTACCCCTCCTCAAGGAAGGAACAATTACCTAATTACTCAAACCTATTTCTTCATGTACAACATCCTCTGCCTTTGTTGGTGTTTTTCACCAACAAATCATTTATTTAGAAGTAGATTTTATTAAAATAGATGTTGGTGAAAAACACCAACATCGGCGAAAAGAAACTGAAATCGAAATTCAAGTTCAGGTTCAGGTTCAGGTTCAGGTTCAAAAAACATTTGAGTATTAGTAACAAAATCTCTTGAATTTTAAATTCAAAATACAGAACTTGCTCACATGAAAATTTATACAAAAACAGGAGATAAAGGTACTACTGCATTATTTGGAGGCACACGCGTTCCAAAACATCATATTAGAATTGATAGTTATGGTACAGTAGATGAGTTAAACTCGCACATAGGACTTATTAGAGATCAAAACGTCGAAAAACACTACAAGGATATTCTTATAATAATTCAAGACAAATTATTCACTGTAGGAGCAATTTTAGCGACCGACCCTGAGAAAGCAACGCTTAAAAACGGTAAAGAGCGTTTAAATATTCCTAAAATTTCTTCTGAAGACATCGCACTTCTAGAGCGTGAAATGGATACTATGAATGAAACATTACCGCAAATGACACATTTTGTTTTACCTGGAGGTCATCAAACCGTGTCATACTGTCATATAGCTCGTTGTGTCTGTCGTCGTGCAGAACGTTTAGCTTCTGCTCTTAATGAATTAGAGCCCTTTTTACCTGAAGCGCTAACCTATTTAAACCGTCTTTCTGACTATATTTTTGTATTGGCACGAAAATTGTCTCTTGATTTGCAAGCAGAAGAAGTAAAATGGATTCCTCAAAAGAACTAACTTCACTGTGATTTTAGTAACACTGTAAAAAATTTAATATCAAAATAGTTTCAGTGAAAAAAGACGTTCTTAAAAATTATTGAGTAAATAATTCACTTTTTTCTTGGCTATCTAAAGTAAAAAATTACTTTTGCAAAATAAAACAATTAAGAAATGTATTGGACATTAGAATTAGCATCTTATTTAAGTGATGCACCTTGGCCAGCCACTAAAGATGAACTTATAGATTACGCTATTAGAACAGGAGCACCTTTAGAAGTCGTTGAAAACTTACAAGCAATTGAAGATGAAGGAGATTCATACGATTCTATAGAAGAGATTTGGCCGGATTACCCAACAGATGAAGATTACCTCTGGAACGAGGATGAGTATTAATTTTAGAATTAAGTATTATAGAATTTATAAAACCAATAAAAAGTCTCCTAATATAGAGGCTTTTTTTGTGTTTAATTTACATTAATGCTTATTATTTAAAATGAGACATTATTAATTTGAATTATATTTTGTTCAGATAAAATAGAAAATATAAGCATAGCATCCTGTGCTGAGCGCAGCCGAAGTATAGTTACGCTGTTATCTCATATTAAAATATGGACAATAATAGAAACAAATTATATGATTTATTTTAAGTTATAATTTGTATAGGACCAATACCATTACAAAAATTGGTATAAAAACAATAACAAAACGTATCTTTGAAAGGCTTTTATTTTAGGCTTTTTCTTAAGATATTAAATATCTTTTTGATTATTAAACATAAAACTAAATGAGATTTACTAGTTAAGTTCATTTAAAATAAAAATATACATACATGAGTTTTTTAAATTCCATATTAAAGGTATTCGTTGGCGACAAGTCTAAACAAGACGTGAAGGCACTTTCGCCTGTAGTGGAGCAAGTCAAATCTTTTGAAAGTGCATTAGAAGCACTTTCTAACGATGCACTTAGAGCCAAAACATCTGAATTCAAAGCAATCATTGCTGAGGCACGCAAACCACTTAATGATCGTATAGATGCCTTACTTAAAGAGTCTGAAAATACTGAAGATATAGATAGACGTGAGGATATTTATCAAGAGATTGATAAAATTAAAGATGAATCTTACCATGCTACCGAAGCCGTATTAAACACTATTCTTCCTGAAGCTTTTGCCGTTGTTAAAGAAACAGCAAAACGTTTTACAAATAATACAGAAATAACAGTAACTGCAAATGCTTTTGATAGAGAAATCTCTGGAGATAATGATTATGTAACGCTAGAAGGCGATCAAGCCACTTGGTCTAATTCATGGGATGCTGCTGGAAAAGCAATTACTTGGGATATGATTCACTATGATGTGCAACTTATTGGTGGAGCAGCAATGCACCAAGGTAAAATTGCCGAAATGCAAACTGGTGAAGGAAAAACATTAGTCGCTACGCTTCCTGTATATTTAAATGCTTTAGCAGGTAAAGGGGTACACTTAGTAACCGTAAATGATTACTTAGCAAAACGTGATAGTGCTTGGATGGCACCAATATTTCAGTTTCATGGTATGAGTATTGATTGTATTGATTATCACCAACCTAATTCTGCAGCTCGTAAAAAAGCGTATAATTCAGATATTACTTACGGAACAAATAATGAATTTGGATTTGATTATTTACGTGATAATATGTCCAACTCTCCAGACGATTTAGTGCAACGTCCTCACCATTATGCTATAGTAGATGAAGTTGATTCTGTTTTAGTAGATGATGCTAGAACGCCATTAATTATTTCTGGACCAATACCAAAAGGCGATGTTCACGAATTTGATGAATTAAAACCAAAAGTTGAAAGTATTGTTTCTGTACAACGTAAACAATTAGTTAGTGTCCTTGCTGAAGCAAAAAAATTAATTGCCGCTGGCGAAGATAAAGAAGGTGGTTTTCAATTACTACGTGCTTATAGAGGTATTCCTAAGAACAAAGCTTTAATTAAGTTTTTAAGTGAAGAAGGGATTAAGCAATTGCTTCAGAAAACAGAAAATTTCTATATGCAAGACAACAACAGAGAGATGCCTAAGGTAGATGCTGAGTTGTATTACGTTATTGAAGAAAAAAATAATCAAATTGAATTAACCGATAAGGGTATCGAATTCATTTCTGGGAAAGACGATCCTAACTTTTTCGTAATGCCAGAAATTGGTGTCGAAATCGGAAAAATAGAAGCAAAAGGACTTTCTAAAGAAGATGAAGCTGAAGAGAAAGAAGTTCTTTTTAGAGATTTTGGTGTAAAATCTGAACGTATTCACACACTTAACCAGCTTTTAAAAGCTTATGCTTTATTTGAAAAAGATAACCAGTATGTGGTTATGGAAAATAAAGTAATGATTGTAGATGAGCAAACAGGTCGTATTATGGATGGACGTCGTTATAGTGACGGTTTACACCAAGCGATCGAAGCTAAAGAAAATGTGAAAATTGAAGATGCTACGCAAACTTTCGCAACTGTAACTCTACAGAATTTCTTTAGAATGTATCGTAAACTATCTGGAATGACGGGTACTGCGGTTACTGAAGCTGGAGAGCTTTGGGAAATTTATAAATTAGATGTTGTAGAGATTCCAACAAATAGACCAATTGCTAGACATGATAGAGATGATTTAGTTTACAAAACAAAACGTGAAAAATATAATGCAGTTATTGATGAAGTTACTAAATTGTCTCAAGATGGTCGCCCTGTTTTAATTGGTACGACCAATGTAGAAATTAGTGAACTTTTAGGTAAAATGCTATCGATAAGAAAGGTTCCACACAATGTCTTAAATGCAAAATTACATAAAAAAGAAGCCGATATTGTTGAAGAAGCAGGTAAACCAGGACAGGTAACCATTGCAACCAATATGGCAGGTCGTGGTACAGATATTAAGTTAAGTGACCAAGTAAAAGCATCTGGTGGTTTAGCTATTGTTGGTACAGAGAGACATGATTCGCGTCGTGTAGATAGGCAATTACGAGGTCGTTCTGGTAGACAAGGAGACCCAGGTAGTTCACAATTTTATGTATCATTAGAAGATAATTTAATGCGTCTTTTTGGTAGTGAACGTATTGCCAAGATGATGGATAAAATGGGATTAAAAGAAGGCGAAGTGATTCAGCATTCTATGATTTCTAAATCTATTGAGCGTGCGCAGAAAAAAGTAGAAGAAAATAATTTTGGTGTTCGTAAGCGTTTATTAGAATATGATGATGTGATGAACTCGCAACGTGAAGTGGTATACAAACGTCGTTATCATGCATTATTTGGAGAACGTCTTCGTGTGGATTTAGCGAATATGATTTTTGATACCTCTGAAGGTATTACCGAAACTAATAAAGAAGCTAGCGATTTTACAAATTTCGAATTTGAATTAATTCGTTATTTCTCAATGAGCTCTCCTGTATCTGAACAAGAGTTTAATAAATTATCGTCTCAAGACATTGCTAAGCGGGTTTATAAAGCAGCTTTCGATCATTATAAAGAAAAAATGGCTAAAAATGCCGACGTTGCTTTCCCTGTAATTAAAGATGTATACGAAAACCAAGGTGATAAGTTTAAACGCATTGTAGTGCCATTTACAGACGGTGTAAAGACGTTACAAGTCGTTACAGATCTTGAAGGCGCTTATAATACTCAAGGAAAACAATTAGTAACCGATTTTGAAAAGAATATTACACTAGCCATTATAGATGATGCTTGGAAAACCCATTTACGTAAAATGGACGAATTAAAGCAATCTGTGCAATTAGCAGTACACGAACAGAAAGATCCTTTATTAATTTATAAATTTGAATCTTTTGAGTTATTTAAGTCTATGATAGATAGCGTAAACAAGGACGTTATTTCATTCTTATTTAAAGGTGAATTACCTACCGAGACTACTAATGCTATAAGTGAAGCAAAACAAGCTCGTAGAAAGGATAATACACAAGCTCAAAAAGATGAGATTCCTAACTTAGATGAGCGTTCTGCACAAAACAGATCTGCTGGTAATACACAACCACAAAGACAAGTTGTAGAAACTATTGTAAGAGACAAGCCAAAAGTAGGACGTAACGATAAAGTGACTATTAAGCATGTAATGAGTGGTGAAAACAAAACACTAAAATACAAACAAGCTGAACCCTTAATTGCAAAAGGGGATTGGGTAATGATTGAAGAATAAAATATTATATTCTCTATAGTTAATAAAAAGGTCGAAAAAATAATTATTTTTTCGACCTTTTTATTGTTATAATATGCTCTATATCGTAAATGACTTCATTTTTTTATATAAATTGCATATATAGAAAACCTAAACAATGTCAAAAAAATTATTAACCAATATCTATTCAACAGCAATAAATAAAAGAGACAATTATTTATTAAACAAAATTGCTGAAAAACTTAAAGAGAAAAAATTACCCTACTCTAACGAAATTTATAAATCCATCATAGGTGTTCTCAAAAAAAATAATACGAAAGCCTATAACGAATTTAAAAAAATAGAAAAAGAAAGATTACTCCTTAATAAAAACTCAAACACATTAGACGATGGTAGCTTAGGTGCTTCTGGACTATATGATATGGGATTAACAATAAGTATGGCTAATAAAGCTAGTAAACCAAAAACTGCAGCTGAATTTTTAGGCCTTTTAGCGCTGCATACTGCACCTAAAACAATACTAGAATTAGGAACTAATACAGGAATTTCATCTTCTTATTTATCGATACTATTGAGTAATAAAAACTCAGATTTCAAAATAACAACCTTAGATGCTTCTGTTTATAGACAAAGAGTTGCTAAAACTATTCATAAAAACTTAAAAATTAAAAACATAGAGTATATTAGTGGCTTGTTTTCTCAAACCTTAAAAAAGGTATTAAACATGCAATCAAATTGGGATATGGTTTTTATAGATGGCCATCATCAATACCAACCCACATTAGATTATTTTAATAGTATTTATCCTAAATGTAATAAAAATGCAATTATAATTTTTGATGATATTAGATGGAGCATTGGGATGCGTAGAGCTTGGGAGGAATTAAAATTAGATACTAGGTTTTTATATTGTGTCGACCTATATACTATTGGAATTGCAATAGTAGCTAATAGTGAAAATGATTCTCCTGAAACATTTAATCTATATCAGGAAGAAACTATTAAATTATTTTAAATACTTCTAATTACTATTTAGTAATTAGAAAATCCATATTTTATTCTTAATAAAAAAACTCACCAAATAACGAATTGATAAAAGTCCGATTGAGAAATAACTCGAACTAAACCACTATGAACTAGAAGTCCCATAAGTTTTTAAATCTAACTAAAGTCAGTGGTTCGGAATCTAACGTGATTACTCTAATATAAAATTATCACTATCATTACTAGATTTACAATGATGCTCTAAATACTCATTTACCATTTTATCGGTTATGTTGCCCGTACTCCAATATCCAAATCCAATAGCCCAGAAATGTCTGCCCCAATATTGTTTCTTTAAGAGTGGAAATTCCTATTGAATCTTTCTAGATGTTCTTCCTTTTAATTTTGGCTGTAGTTTATAATTGCGTTGCTATTAGTTTTTCATATTGATTTTGTATTTGTCGAAACCTCTCTAATGCTCCTATATTAATTGTTTTTTCAACAAAAGCATTGGTTCTATCTTTTCTAGACTTAATGCTTTCTTTTACCCGATGCCAATTTAAGTACTGTTGTAAATATTTAGTTGATACACCCCAAAAAGTATTATCAATCCATTTTTTGATTCTATTATGAGTAGAGTTCACATGTTGTATATGATAATTTCCTTTAACTCTTTCTCCTTTTGATACATTTATAGGATGAAACTCCATTTCATTGTCTTTAGCAAAGCCTTTATAAGTATGATGTGCATCACTACATAATATGGTGACGCCTTTTTTTACTCGATTACCAATTGATTTTTCTAAATCTGTTTTTTTAATTCGACCAAGGGTAGCTACACTAAGGTCTAATGTTGATTTTCTATCTTGAGTTACTATTACTGCAACTTGGTCATTACTTATACCGCGCTTAGTAGATTTACCTCCTCGTTTTCTGGAGAGGCGACCGTTTTACCTCCATTCCTTTTTCAGAACGAAGAAAAAACGTCTCGTCACTCTCGGTAATTCCGGTGAAATCATCCTGATTATCATCATTTTTACTGTCAAACGATGCTAATATCTTGTGACGCCAGTCAAATGCTGTCTTTTTATTAATTTTTAGAGTATCCTTAATTTTATCTAAACTTTTTTCTTCTAACATTAAAGATAGATAAGAGTCTATTTTATCCTTTTTATGAAGGCCTGACATCCAGGTGCCAGTGTATTCCGTAAAACTCCTATTACACAATTTACATTTATAACGTTGAGCACTTTTGTCTTTGCCAAAACGGACATATTTAGTATGATTACAATGAGGGCAAGATCCCATTTTATTATCTAAAATATGTCGCCGTGAAGCTTGAACTTCTATATGCTTATCAGCTTTAGGGAGCTCTTCAATAAGTTCCGACATAAATAATTCACGCTTTTCAGAGGGAAGTGAGAGTATTACAGCTTTTATTTTTTCTAAATCCATACACTAAATATAAAAATAATAGCAATCATAAACTAGAGCCTTAATTTTTTAACAATACTACTAACATCTAGTGATGGACGATATTCTATATGCATGTGAATATGATCTTTACAAACAACTCCTTTTAATATTATAATATCTTCTGAATCACAAATTTGTATTAGTAATTTTCTACAAAGCCTCTGAACATCTCCTAACAAAACCTTATAACGATACTTAGTACTCCAAACTAAGTGAACTGCTAAATTTGAAACCGTATGACCATTAGTTCTTTGATTACACATTCAACAAAAGTAAATATTTTTAGAAGCTAAAGCGAAATGCACTAAAGTGCATAGTTTTAACTAAATTTGAGACCAATAAAACTTAAGATGCTAGATTCATCGTTTTTATTATTAGCCTTGATATTATTTTTATTGAAAAAGCATTAAATAATCCGTAATTTGATATTGTGCTAATATTAATTTTAATGTAAAAAATTTTAAACCTTTTACTTTGAGACAATTTAAATATCAAATTATATTAATCATAGCAATTCTTGCTGGTTTCCTTGTAATAAAATCATTAATAAATACATTCTATAAAACCGAGGAACAAAAGCTAATTGATCAATTAAATAAAGTACATAATGATGCGCTTTTAAAAGCAAAATCTGGAATTGAGGTCTATGCAACACTTGTTTCTTCTTTTAGAAGTTATATAGAAAACTCTAAAAAATTTCCTTCAGAATTAGAACTTCAAAATTACACTAAGGACCTATTAAAGGATCTTAAATTTGAGGATTCCTTAATTGTAAGCTATTTAGATAAGGATCATGTTTTTAAATACGTAATTACACCAAATGAGATAGATCCCTTTAATTTAAAAGGTTTATCTACTAAAGATCTGAGAAATAAAGAAGAAATAGATCGATTAAATCATTTAATGTCTCAAGACAGTATTATACTTTTCCCGCCTATTAATTTAATTGAAGGTTGGGCTGGTTTTCCTTTTAATTTTTCTGCTAAAGATTATAACGATGATGTTGTAGGCTATATCGCTCCTATTATTGATGTAAAATATTTGCTCAATAAATTTTATGACAATGATAGAGATAGTAAATTTGTTCATCAATTTATAGTAAACGATTCAATTGATATTTCTAGAGAAGTCGTTTACGATAATACTCAAATTTATAATAAAAATAGAGATTCCGAATTTTATAAAAACTTTGACTTAAATAAAAAGGATTTTATTTATTCAAGTATTAATCTATATGGTTTAAACTTTAAAATTGGTAGTGCTTATAAGAAAAAGCCTCAAATAGATAAAACAATAGTATCATTATCTTATTTATGGTATTCACTTTTAGCTATATTTTCAATGCTTTTGCTCTATCAATTTTCTAAAAACTTAGCCTTAAATTCTAAACTAAAAACAGCAAATAAAGAGATTGAACTTAAAAATGCTACTTTGGAAAAAAGTTTGCTAAAAACTCAAACCCTAATTAAAGAAATTCATCATAGAGTAAAAAATAATATGCAAATGATCTCTGGTCTCTTGATGCTACAAGAAGATGAATATGCAGATGAAAAAGTGATTAAAGCTTTAGAGCAAAGTAGAAATAGAATACAATCGATGGCTCTGGTTCATGAAAAATTATATGACAGTGTAAATCTTATAGATATTGAAGCTAAAGAATATACAAAGCAATTAATACGTTTTGTTGAAGATACTATTGGAAACAGTAAATTAAACGTGATTAAAGAGTTAAACATACCACCAAATTTAATTTTTGATGCAGATACAACAGCTAACCTTGGATTAATAATTAATGAGTTAGTAACCAATTCCTTTAAGCATGCATTCTCTATTGGAGTTAAAAATAAAATCACAATTTCTATTATTGAGGAGCAAGATCATTTTAAATTAATCTATAAGGATAACGGAAAAGGAATACCTAAAGAATTTAATTTTAAAGAAAGTAATTCTCTTGGTTTGAAACTCATCTATATTTTATCCGATGAACTAAAAGGTAATATATACTATGATAACGCTATAGAGACTTACGTTATTAACTTTAAACCGATGCTAAAGAGTTTTAAAGATTAAATTTATTGTTTTATTATATAGATAAAAATAGTAAGTATTTTGAGTAAATTTCTCCGAGGCAAGCCTACAGAGCATTTTTAAGGAACACATTTACAAACTTTAAACATTCACTAGCGAGGCAAACCTCGGGGTATTAACCCTCCTAGAATAAAAAGGCGATATAAAATTAAACTGTTATACCCCTTTTTTGTTGTGTTATAGTAGTAATACTATTCTAGTATAAAACGTTTTACTTTATAACCCCAACTTTAACAAATAAATTGTTGATAACAAACTAGTTACATTTATACTTATATTATTACCAGTTGTTTTAGTTTCTATTAACCTTCTGCTAGTACAATCATAGATAATTATTAATTTGTTTTCTCCTAATTCTTTAAAATGAAGAATAGCATCAGTAGGATTTGGATACATTTTAAAAACCTTTAAATCATTCTCATTAATCCCCAAAACGCCATTTACAGTAACATCAACAACATATTTTTCAACTGTTTACTGAATATAATCTATTCCTCTCGGTTGTATATGGTATTTATATAACCTAGTTTGGCTGATTTGTTTTTAGAAACATATGATACTGAATTCACCCAAATATCACTTAATGGATTATTTACAGTTGAAGGATCTCTTAGTAATGTAGATTTAACCTTAGCTCCACCCCCTAATAAAATATTTTCTCTTTTGAAACGATTAGATGGTCTAGCGTTCCAATAATGGATGTAAATCATCCCATTTACTAGTATCTACTACTATTTCCTGTAAATTCATCGGTAAGTTTTGGTATTGAAACTCACATTTGACCATTTAGTGGAGGTGCTGCCTGAAAAATAAGTGTCTGAAATGTTAAAAAAACAATAAGTATTAATATAAATTGTACTTTTTTAACCCTAATTTTAGGAGCGATTTAATCGCTACACCTACACTTTCTATAGTAATTACCCTCCTCCGAAGGCATCTTTTTTAAATCCATAAGATACAGATAATCTTATAGTTAACATGTTTAATAGATAAACAGTATTCCCCTTTGTTTCCACTTACACTATTTTATCAAAAAGACACCTATTTATATCATTATTCTTATTTCATGGTAATTACAACTAAATAAATGACTTGTTTTTTTTTCTTCTTTTATTATTATATTTTTCTACATTTGAAATAAAATCGGAATTATAAAATGCCAAACCATAAAATTGATCCAAACAAGTGGATAAACTTGTATAGCGATTATTTGTTTAACTACACCGTTTCTCGGGTTAGTGATCGTGCCATTGCTCAAGATTTAGTTTCTGAAACATTTCTAGCCGGTTTAAATTCGATGAAAAACTTTAAAGGAGAAGCAAGTGAGCGCACATGGCTTATTTCAATTTTAAAAAGAAAAATTATCGATCACTACCGTAAAATAAACTCTAACAAAGGAAAAGCTGAAGTTAGAATGTCTTATAGTGATTCTGAAAATGAAGGAGATTGGCTAGAAGAACGAGTTGCTGATCCTTTTGATAAAACAGCTGAAGACAAAATAGAGAACACAGAATTAGGGTTTGCTATTAATAAATGTTTAGAAAAACTACCAGAAAAACAAGCTAAAGTTTTTGAAATGAAAACCATTTTAAATTACGAAACGGAAACTATTTGTAATGAATTAAATATTACAGCGTCTAACCTATGGGTAATTGTCCACAGAGCTAGAACTGCAATGGCTGGTTGCCTAGAAAAAAGTTGGTTTTAAATAAATAGCCTTAAATTATGAGTAAAATTATCATCCCTTGTGACGAAGCAAACCATGTTTGTGATAAAACGCAATATAAAGAAGCTACTTTGTGGGAAAAAGTAAAATTGAACATTCACTTAATATATTGTAGTGCATGTAGAAAATACACTAAAAACAATACTAAATTGACTAAACTTATTAAAGGTAATGGAAAAGTTGAGCCTATAGCAACAAATGCTAAAGAACAATTAAAATCTACTTTTGAAAAAGAATTAGCTAAACATAAACATTAATACTAGCCATAAAATGGGTACACCTTCTACCCAAAATGCACTATAATAATTACCTTGATCTTTTTTTGCAAAAAACAATAGTAAAAATAATAAGACTCCTATTAGTGCTGATATAATTATTATTTCTAAACTAATTATATCTTTAAAAAACTCTAAAAAAAAGAAAATAATTAACAAAATCGCCCCCATAGCTTTGGTTTTTTTAACTCCAATTTTCTGAGGAATTGTAGCCAATTTCAAATTATCATACTTTAAGTCTCTAATTTCGAAAGGAAGCATCAATACTACAACAAGTATATATGTTTGTAAAAAGGTAAATAACACATCAGTATTAAATTCAATATTATTTTCTAGAACAGGAAGCAAAACTGTAACTCCTGCCCAAACAGTAGCAATAACATATATTTTAAGACCACTTACACTTCGTAAATTTTTTTGATCATCGATATAAAAACGTTTAGGAATAAATGGAATAGCATATAAAAAAGTAACTCCCCCCATACAGAATATCCATATAAGCGTATTCAAATTAAGCCTAAAAGCATAATAGCACATTAAAAAGAAACATAGCAACGAGAATAACTGTATTATTTTTAACCAATTGGCCAAGCTACGATGGTGCCATTTTGCAACACCAAAGTATTTCACAAAATTATATCCTGTTATTGTAGCAAAAAATATGAAGTACAATATATCTTCATTATGAGGCAAATCAAACTTTATTAAAGTTATCCATGCTAATGCATACACAGATAATGCAACATGTAAGCTACTATTTATATAAAAATTAAAAAGGGATTTCACATATTTCATTAAAGACTAATAATAAATGGGTTGCTTATTTTTAATTAACTAGTAAAAAACGCTTAAAATTTTCAATGTTCTTTATTCATCCATAGCTAAAATAATATTAAAATATAATACTCACTGTAAAAGTGAGAACATAAAAGGAGTCAGGCTGTTAATAACCGTTTTAAATGGTTAAAAACTTTCACTTTTATAAACAATTAATAGTATAAGTTTTCCGTATTTTTGCGATTTGAAAACACAATACAACTAACAATGAATACTAATGTTTTTTCTTTGCGTCATATAGGTCCTAGAAATTATGATCGAAATTTGATGCTAAAAACAATTGGAGTAGATTCAATTGATCAATTGATTTATCAAACAGTTCCGGATGATATTCGTCTAAAAAACGAATTAGATCTAGATCCAGCCATGAGCGAATACAATTATTTATCGCACATAAACGAGCTGTCTAAACTTAATAAAACCTACAAAACATACATAGGCCTAGGATATCACCCTACAATATTACCTGCGGTGATACAACGTAACATACTAGAAAACCCAGGATGGTATACAGCATACACACCTTATCAAGCAGAAATTGCTCAAGGCCGTCTTGAAGCTTTATTGAACTTTCAAACCATGATCACAGATCTTACAGGTATGGAGTTAGCTAATGCTTCACTTTTAGATGAGAGTACTGCTGCTGCTGAAGCAATGAGCTTACTATATGCAGTTCGAGAACGTGCTCAAAAAAAGGCAGGCATTAATAAGTTTTTTGTTAGTGATGCAATTTTACCCCAAACTTTATCTTTATTACAAACTAGAGCCACTCCTATTGGTATTGAATTAGTAATAGGAAATGAAAATGAATTTGAATTCTCTAACGAGTTCTTTGGATCAATACTACAATACCCTGGTAAAGATGGACAGATTACAGATATTAAATCGTTCATAGGAAAAGCAAAAGCTTCTAATATAAAAGTAGCAGTAGCTGCAGATATACTTAGCTTAGTAATGCTTGAAGCGCCTGGTAAGTTTGGAGCCGATGTTGTTGTTGGTACAACACAACGTTTTGGAATACCAATGGGATACGGAGGTCCTCACGCTGCTTATTTTGCAACCAAGGAAGCTTATAAACGTGATATACCTGGAAGAATTATTGGTGTAACCAAAGATATGAATGGTAATCGCGCGCTTCGTATGGCACTTCAAACTCGCGAACAGCATATTAAAAGAGATAAAGCGACATCAAACATATGTACAGCTCAAGTACTTTTAGCGGTTATGGCTGGTATGTATGCGGTTTATCATGGGCCAAAAGGGTTACATTATATTGCTAATTCGGTTCATAGTAAAGCAACAACATTGGCCAATTCATTAATCAAAATTGGTGTTAAACAAATAAATACTGAGTTTTTTGATACTCTAAAAGTAAATGCAAATGCTTCTAAAATAAAAGCTATTGCCGAAAAACAAGAAGTTAATTTTTATTACCCTGATGAAAAAACAGTTACTATATCTGTTAACGAAACAACTTCTATTGAAGATCTAAATGTTGTTATTTCGATTTTTGCTGAAGCTGAAGAAAAATCATCAATTAAAATAGAAACACTTTCAGAAACAATAAATATACAAGATGAATTAAAGCGTCAATCATCATTTCTTACGCTCGATGTTTTTAATATGCATCATTCTGAAACAGAATTAATGCGTTACATTAAATCCTTAGAACGTAAAGATTTAGCCTTAAATCATTCTATGATTGCCTTAGGATCTTGTACAATGAAACTTAATGCTGCATCTGAAATGCTACCTTTAAGTTCTCCTAATTGGGGAAATGTGCATCCTTTTGTACCTATTGAACAAGCTGAAGGTTATTTAACCGTGCTTAAAGAGCTAGAAAATCAATTAACTGAAATTACTGGTTTTTCTGGTACATCTCTACAACCAAATTCAGGAGCTCAAGGTGAGTATGCTGGCTTAATGGTTATTAGAGCTTACCATGAATCTAGAGGTGAAGGTAACAGAAATATTTGCTTAATCCCATCATCTGCTCATGGCACAAATCCCGCTAGTGCAGTTATGGCTGGAATGAAAGTAGTTGTTACAAAATCGACAAGTGAGGGTAATATTGATGTTGATGATTTACGTGAAAAAGCGGAGTTGCATAAAGATAATTTAGCTGCTTTAATGGTGACTTATCCTTCAACTCACGGCGTATACGAATCTGCCATAAAAGAAATAACGAAACTTATTCATGACAATGGCGGACAAGTCTATATGGATGGTGCGAATATGAATGCGCAAGTTGGCTTAACAAACCCTGGGAATATTGGAGCAGATGTTTGCCACTTAAACTTACATAAAACTTTTGCGATACCTCATGGCGGTGGAGGTCCTGGAGTTGGACCAATATGTGTTGCTAAACAATTGGTACCATTCTTACCAGGAAATCCTATAATTAAAACTGGAGGAGAAAATGCAATAACTGCAATTTCTGCTGCTCCTTTTGGCTCTTCATTAGCCTGTTTAATTTCTTATGGATATATAAAATTATTAGGAGCCCAAGGATTAAAAGAATCTACAGAAATCGCCATCTTAAATGCCAATTATATTAAACAACGCCTTCAAGGTGCCTATGAAACTTTATATTCTGGAGAACGCGGTAGAGCTGCCCATGAAATGATTATAGATTGCAGACCTTTTAAAGAAAATGGTATTGAAGTTGTAGATATTGCTAAACGTTTGATGGATTATGGTTTTCATGCACCAACAGTATCTTTTCCTGTAGCTGGAACCATGATGATAGAACCTACAGAAAGTGAAAGTAAAGCGGAAATGGATCGTTTTTGTGATGCTATGATTTCGATTAAAGAAGAAATTAATTCTATCACAAAGGATAATACTAACAATGTTTTAAAGAATGCTCCTCATACGTTGGACATGGTAACAAATGACAATTGGGAGTTGCCGTATTCAAGAGAAAAAGCAGCTTTTCCTTTAGCATACGTAAGAGACTCAAAGTTCTGGCCTTCAGTACGTCGCGTTAATGATGCGTATGGAGACAGAAATTTAATATGTACATGTGCACCTATCGAAGACTACATTGAAGCTTAAAATTTAAGCTGTTGAACATCATAAAATAGTAATAAATTAAAATTGCCTTTAAGCTTTTGCTATTATATTAGATTTATTAGCAAAAATAAAGGCGATTTTTTTTATGAATATAAAGATTACAGGTACTGGAAGCTATATTCCTAGTAAGGTTAAAAAGAATGAAAATTTTTTAAAACATCAATTTTTAAATATTGATGGAACTACAATTGAATCTTCAAATGAAGTTATAGTAGAAAAATTTAAATCTATTACTGGTATTGCTGAACGCCGTTATGCTAAATCTCATTTAAACTCTTCTGACTTAGCTTATTTTGCAGCCTTAAAAGCTATAGAAGATGCAAATATTGATCCTGAAGAATTAGACTATATCATACTTGCACATAATTTTGGAGATATTTCTAAAGATACAGACCAAAGTGATCTCGTTCCATGCTTAGCATCACGAGTGAAACACAGTTTAAGAATTAAAAACCCTAAATGTGTAGCTTACGATATATTGTTTGGTTGCCCTGGATGGATACAAGGTGTCATTCAAGCTCATGCATTTATAAAAGCAGGCATTGCAAAAAAATGCTTAATAATTGGTTCTGAAACATTATCTCGTGTTTTAGATAACCATGATCGTGATTCTATGATCTATTCTGATGGTGCTGGTGCTACTATTATTGAAGCAACTAATGAAGAAGGTGGTATTCTAGCTCATGAAGCTGCAAGTTTCACTTACGATGAAGCTTATTATTTATTCTATGGTAATTCTAATAATAAATCATTAAAAACAGATACCAAATATCTAAAAATGTATGGGAGAAAAATTTATGAATTTGCTTTAACAAATGTACCTAATGCAATGAAAACTTGCCTAGACAAAAGCGGTGTTCATATAAACGATTTAAGCAAAATTCTTATCCATCAAGCCAATGAAAAAATGGATGAAGCTATTATAAAACGATTTTATAGACTTTATAAAATTCCAGTTCCTAAAAATATTATGCCAATGACTATTCATGATTTAGGAAATAGTTCTGTAGCTACGGTTCCTACACTTCTTGATTTAATACGAAATAATGAATTAGAAGATCATAGCTTTAGCAAGGGAGATGTGATTATGTTTGCCAGTGTTGGGTCTGGTATGCACATAAATGCTATTATATATAAATATTAAAAAGTTTCTTATTATTTTTAAGCCTTAATAGTTAACCAAGACTCCCTTTTACGGGAAATACTATGTACGAAGGTAAATTTCCACATAAAAGATATAAATTAACTCACAATTTTCTAGAGAAACACGTTTCAAAATCTGAAGACATCCTAGATTTAGGAGTGGTAAATCCATTCACAGAAGTCATGATGAGTAGTGGTTTTTCTGTTAAAAACACAACAGGAGAAGATTTAGATGTAGACACCTCAGCAATTGAAAAATCAAAAGCCGATGTAGTCACAGCTTTTGAAATTTTTGAACACCTCCTTTCTCCCCTATCTGTTTTAAAATCAATAAAAGCGAATAAATTAGTCGCTAGTATACCTATGAGACTTTGGTTTTCTTCAGCTTATAGAAGTAAGACAGACAAATGGGATAGGCATTATCATGAATTTGAAGATTGGCAGTTTGATTGGCTATTAGAAAAAGCAGGATGGAAAATAATTGATAGCAAAAAATGGACAAACCCTGCTAAGAAAATTGGAGTGCGACCTTTATTAAGGTTATTTACACCAAGATACTATATTGTATATGCCGAAAAAATTCAATAAAAATTGTAATTTCGAGCCTAATTCTTAATATTAAATTCTGAATTCTGAATTCTAAACCTCTAAATATATATATTGTTATTCCTGCCCATAATGAAGAAGATTGCATTTCTTTAATGCTAGATTCATTAGTTAATCAAACTCAATTACCAAAAAAGGTGATTGTTGTTAATGATAATTCTTCAGATAAAACAGAAAGCATATGTCACTCTTTTTCAGAAAAACACAATTGGATTAAAACATTAACAATAAGTTCTTCTTCTCTTCATATTCCTGGAAGTAAAGTGATTAATGCTTTTTATAAAGGCTATGAAACTTTAGATGATAATTATGATATTATTTGCAAATTTGATGCAGATATTGTTTTACCCAAAAATTATTTAGAAAATATTACTAAACTCTTTAATAGCAATCCTAAAATAGGTATTGCTGGAGGGTTAGCATATATAGAAAAAAAAGGAAAATGGGTCTTCGAAACCATTTCTTCTAAGAACCATGTACGCGGTCCATTTAAAGCCTATAGAAAAGAATGTTTTGAGAATATTGGAGGTTTAAAACCAAGTATTGGATGGGATACTATTGATGTTTTATTAGCGCAGTACAATAATTGGATAATTGCAACCGACAAATCACTTAAAGTAAAACATTTAAAACCAACTGGTAAAACGTATGATAAAAGCAGTAAATATTTGCAAGGAGAAGCTTTATATAAAATGAGAATGGGTTTATCTCTAACTCTTTTGTCAGCTTTAAAAAGCGCAATTAGTAAGAATAGCATTAGTCATTTTATAAATACCATTATTGGCTATTTCAAATCAATAGGCAAAATAGAACCTTTGGTTAGTAAAGAACAAGGTGTTTTTATTAGAAAACTACGCTGGAAAGGGGTTAAAAAAAAAATTAGATTATAGCAAGCAGGTAAGACCGTTTTCAATTACTCAAAATAATATTACGAATAATCAATTTATAATTAGTTATTTAAAACTCCAATTCTTATAATTATTTGAAGCTTCTAAACGATTCTCTTTATCATCGTTAAGTTCTGAAAAGAAATCTATCCCAGTTAGTGCTTCTACCTCATCTACAGGTACTACAAAATCGTATAAAGGCTTATTAGAGTCTTTATGCGGCATTAAAAAGGCTAACATTTTAGTATTTCCCGAATTATTATCAATTATAACTTTAAAAAACTGATTTGGAACCGATACTCTTTCATCTCCTATGGTTTTCATTTTGCCATTAAGAACCCCACCAGAAACAACATAAACCCCATCATATTTAGCAGCCCAATAACGAACTTTTTGTTCTAATCGATTCCAAATGCCAGCGTTAAACTCGTGATTTTGCGGACTAATATTACTTGTTAAAAAGGTTTCATCATGAGCCGCTTTGCTATATTTTCTATCTCCAGCTGGGCATAAATGACCACGATCATATCCCGATTTTTTATAATTTTTCCAATGTGCAGCTTTCGTTTTTACTGCTTTATCAATTTCAAAATATGGACGCTTAAAATGAGTTTTAGATAAGTGTGATTTTTTTAATTCGTAAGCGACCCATTCTGCCTGCTCATGAGACTCATTATAAGATAAAGAATAACCATCATGATGTATAATCTGCCCTGTAGTACTAGTTGGCAAAAAATACTCGTTGGTATCCTTTTTTACTGTAGATCCTTGAGTAACAATTTCTTCTTTTTCCTGTTTTTCAGATAATAAATTATATGAATAAATAATGATTAATATAATAGCAGTTATTAAAGAATAACCTGTTTTTTTAGACATAATACATATTTTTGATTAGTAGTAAGATAAATCAACAAACCATAGTGCGTTTTGATAAAAGTCATTGACATATTCTCAGCAAATCAACTGATTTTTTAGCATTTGAATTTTATTTAATCTGATTTATAATATATTTTAACGAATTTACAACATATTTCTAGCTATTCATATTAAAAAAAAATATTTTCGAGTGTTGATTATACCATTCATCAACATAAATAATATTGACTAATAATTAATTATCTTGCTATGAAACTAAGATTACTTTATTGCTTATTAATTGCAATGACCTTTGGACTAATAAATGTTCAAGCGCAAACAGAAGAGGATATTATCTCTCAAGAAAAACCAATTAAAATTGGTGATGAAATAGATGTAAGACTAAGAACATCTCATCCTTATGAAACTTCGAAAGCAGAAGTTGCATTCGAACAAGAATTTCACTCAGAAAATTCTACATACATTAAATTATATTTTAGAAATTTTGATTTAGCTCCTGGAGATTATGTTGAAATTTACAGTCCTAAAACGGATGAAAGTGTAATATATGCAGGTAAAGGAAAAATCGTTGATAACGGAGCTACTACAATTAGTGACTTCTGGTCTCAAGTTATTTTTTCTGATAAAGTTATTGTAAAACTACATACAGTACAAGCTTCAAGAAGTTATGGTTTCGATTTAGAAACTGTAGCCTATGGTTATTCGCCAGAGCGTATTGTTGAACTACAAGACCAACAAAGAAGAGCCATTTGTGGTGGTGATGAAAAAGAACGTATTGCTTGTTATGATGGAACAGAGATGTTTAATAAAGCAAAAGCAGTATGTAAATTAATACTTAATGGATCTGGATCATGTACTGGTTGGTTATTAGGTTGTGAAGGTAATATCATGACAAACAATCACTGTATTGGTAATGCTTCTACAGCTCAAAATACAGATTACTTATTTAATTTTCAAACAAACACTTGTACTGGAGGTAATACAACTACAGATCGTGTAGCTAGTTCTGCTACATTCATTAAAACTAGTAATAGTGTAGATGCAACAATTGTAAAGTTACCTGTTAACCCTACAGATCAATATGGTTACTTAAGTTTACGTTCTGCTGCTGCAAGAGCTGGAGAACGCATTTACATACCACAACACCCAGGTGGAAGAAGAAAAGAAATCGCAGTAAATGACGGAAATAGATTAGCTACAATATCAAGCATAAACGGAAGCAGAGATGTACAATACACTGCAGATACTGAAGGAGGAAGTTCTGGATCTCCTGTTTTAGCTTTTGATAGTAATTTAGTAGTAGCTATTCACAATACTGGTGGTTGCCCTAATGGAGCAACTGGTGGTAATACGAGACTTATATCTTGGTTAGGTTCAGATTTGCCAGATTGTGGTTTAGATGATGACAACACTGGCGTTCAATTACCTGTATCTGGTTTTGATGTTGCTGTAAACTGCACAAGTGCTACTTTTACTAATACGTCTGAAAATGCAACAGGTTTTTCTTGGAATTTTGGAGATGGAAACACTTCTACTCAACAAAACCCAACACATACATATAGCGCTGCAGGTCAATATAATGTTACATTAACAGTAACTAATACTGCTGGTACTAATGATAAACAAACAGCTATAACAACTCAAGAAGCCGTAGCACCTAGCCCAGTTACAGAAACAATATGTTCTGGAGAATCTGCTACTTTTACACTTCCTGGAGATAAAGGATATGTTTGGTATGACCAAGCAACCGGAGGTAATATCTTAGGAGCTGGTACTACTTTTGAAACTGGCCCACTAACTGCCGATAAAGATTATTTCGTATCTGGAACTTCTGAAGATATTTTAGAAGGTTCTCTTGGAGAACAAACTATAGATGCTACATCTGGAGGAAACCATGCTGGAGGATTCTATTTAGTATTTGATGCTGCAGAGAATATTATTTTAAGAAAAGCAAAAGTTTCTGCTGAAGGAGCTGGAGATAGAACTCTAGAACTTAAAAATGCTGCAGGAACGGTTATAGCAACTAAAGTAATTGCAATTCCTGACGGAGAAAGCGTTATCGATATTAACTTAAGAATTGCTGCTGGTAATGATTTACAAATTGGTTTTGCCGATGGTGCTAATTTATTCCGTAGTAATGCGAACTTAAGTTTCCCTTACGTTTATAATGCATTTAATACTGATATTGTAACAATAAAAGGAAGTACAGCGAGCAATCCAGTAGGTTTCTACTATTACTTATATAACTGGGAAGTAAATGCTACTGGAAACTGTGAAACAGATGAAAGAACTAAAATTAGTGTAAATGTAGAAGATCTTGCTGCACCAACATTAACAACAAACCAAAGTACAGGGGTAATGACTGTAAATGAAACATTCTCTAGTTACAAATGGTTCCTTAACGGAACAGTAATTAATGGAGCAATTTCAAACACATATACTGCGACTGAAAATGGAACTTATACCGTTGAAGTATCTAATGGTAGTTGTGATGCAATTTCTGAAGAGGTAATATTTGGTACACTTTCTAATGATTCATTTGAATTACCTTTAGGAGTATCTATTTATCCTAACCCAACTAAAGATGTATTAAACATAAAAGGATTAAATACTTTAGATAATGTTAAGCAATTAAAAGTAATTAATATGCTTGGTCAAACTGTTAAAGAATATAATTTAAATACTGTTTTAGAAACAACAACTATAGACGTAAGATCGTTATCTAATGGTTTATATTTCTTAAACATAGATAACAAGTACGCAGCTAAATTTGTTGTGAAGTAAATCAATTAAATAATTACCATAACTAATATTTATAAAGTTAGTTACTTAGTAATTTATTCAAACTTATTTTAAAAGCCGACGTAATGTGCACATTATGTTGGCTTTTTCTTTGATAAAGTATTATCTAACATGAAAAAGTAATAATAATTTACTACTTTTAGATAGTTGTTTACTTTAATAAAATATTTGAAGTATAGCTAAATTGATATAAAATGGCATATAATATTTTTAAGAAAAAAGATGAAGTTCAAGGCGAAAAACGCAAGCATAGCTAGGTTACGCTGAGTATTTTTAACGAAGAAATTTGGCTTTTTACTCAAAAGATTAATGTTATTTTATGTTGATTTAG
>CALGLR010000023.1 GCA_937959395.1 uncultured Flavobacteriaceae bacterium
TCATGGGGGTACTTTAATGGTTGCTGAGGTAGGTGTTGTAAAAAAAGAATTAGCGTATCACGGTGAAGTCATTAATACGGCTGCACGTGTACAAGCACAGTGTAATGTGTACAAAGCACCATTATTAATAACAGAAAGTCTATTAAATAATCTGGATTTTAGCAATAATTTTACGTCTTCTGAAATAAATAAAACACTTCTCAAAGGTATGAAAAAGCCTTTGCTATTATATACATTAAAATTAATCTGATTTTAGTTTGATTCAACCAAACTTAACTTAATTAGGAAATTGCATCATTCTGCGTAAGTTTTTCTCAGAAAATGACGTTCCATATTCAGTTACTAATTGTCGTGACAGTGATACGACAATTTGTTTTTCCATATGTTGCTCTTTCATTTTGTAAGACCTTGGACTACCCAATAATTTTTGCACCAATTTGCCAATACATTATTTGACTCATCGTTGCATTAACGGAGCGCGCAATTTGTTGTTTGCTATTCTCTATAAGTAAACTAATGTCTTTAGCAGCATCTTGCATGTTATTTAATTCATTATTCATGTGAATTAGTTTTTTGTTAAAATGAGTAACTCTCTTATCTATATATCGAGCATTTTTGCAATTTAAAACAAGGTTTAACTCTTGGTTGTATTTCGTTTCTACATTATTTAGATATTGTAATGCAGTTCATTTATAATTGATTAGCTAATCATTTGTAGGCCTACCTTTTTCAACTAAATAGCCTTTATGTGATTGTAAACTTCCTTATGCAATATGAAAATTATCGTTGAAAATCAAATGTAATGACTTCGCTTGAAATGATATCGAATTATGATTAAAATTTAGATGACAATTTACTTCCAGCTATGCTTCACTTGTAACTCCTGAATATGTATTAAGTATTTTTCTAGAGTTTTACCTTGTACACATGTACCTTTTGGATTTTTCATTATGAATTGAAAAAGACAATAGCTGAACCTCTTAAATTAGATATACTAAAATATAGCTAGAACCCATAAAGTTGTGAATTCTTAGTAAAATGAACGTATTAATTATACTCCAAAAATGTACTCTGGCAATAAAAAAATGATTTATTATTTCAGTATATTAATTATTAGATATTTAGAGTACTGATTGATAGGATTTGTAACCCGAGGATCTTTATTAAAACAGAATAAATTAACAGAAAAAAATAAAGAAAATAAAAAAGGCAAAAATATTAATAATAAATGTTTTAGCTTTTTGTCTGTAGCGAGAAGGGGGCACGATCCCCCGACCTCCGAGTTATGAACCTAAAAGTTAAAATCAAATAGTATTGATTATGAGTGTTTTGAATTGTTGGAAATCTGCAAACCGATACATATCTATACAAATCGGTACGTAAAAACTGTACGTAAATTAATTTTTGAAAGTTGAAGAAATAATGGGGTAGAAGTGAAGGTTATAATTTAGAATATAACATTGATATTTTATACCAATTATGATGTAAAATTTCCCATTAAAATTTGTTCTTTTTTATTTGAGTAATCCTACATCATAAATGGTATTAGAGAAATTTAAAATAATAATTAGTTGAAGAATCATTGATTAAAGCAATACAACGGTATACATGTAAGTTCGCAATAATATAAAAAGTAGGGCTCATTGGCTACTTTGAGTTCACTCTTTAAAACCGTTAAATGGAGTTTGTTGAAAAAAATATCTACCAAATTATCCTGATTTCATTCCTTTTATATCATTCTAAAAAACAATAAGTTGAGTTTTATGAACCTTAATCTACTTATATATTTGATACTCCAGCACTTTCAAAACTAGCCATTTCATTTAAAAACAAACTAGCCGATTTTATTATTGGATAAGCAACTGCACCACCAGTACCCTCTCCTAATCGCATACCAATATTAAGCAAAGGGTTCGCTTTTAAATAGGCTAACATTTTTTGATGTCCTTTTTCATGAGAGGTATGTGTGAATACACAATAATCAAGTACATTTTTATTTATTTTAGAAGCAACTAATAAAGCCGAAGTCACAATAAATCCATCTACCATTATAGTGACCTGTTTTTCAGCTGCCTTTAAAAAAGCACCTACCATCATAGCAATTTCAAAACCTCCAAAAAGAGCAAGAACCGCTATTGGGTCTTTTGGAATAGAATGCGAATTTATTGCCTTTTTTAAAACTTCTTTTTTATGTAATACTCCTACATCATCTAATCCCGTTCCTGCTCCTACACAATCTTCTATTGGAATTCCTGTAAGCACAGACATTAAAACGGATGCCGAAGAAGTATTACCAATTCCCATTTCTCCAAAACCGATAACATTTGAGCCAACATCAATTATTTTTGAAATACAATGAGCACCTTTTTCAATTGCTTTTTCACAAACTTCAATTTCCATTGCTGGTGAGTTAGCGAAATTTTTTGTTCCAAACCCCATTTTCGCCTTAATTAGGTTTTCATGATCATCAAAATTAAAATTTACACCAGCATCAACCACTTTTAAACCGATTCCGTTTTGCTTAGAAAACACATTAATTGCTGCTCCTTCTTGCAAAAAATTAAAAACCATTTGATAAGTCACTTCCTGTGGGTACGGACTAACTTTTTCTTCTGTAATACCATGATCTCCTGTAAAAACAATAATATATGGTTTTTGTAAACTTGGAGATAATGTGTTTTGAATACGACCTAGTTGCAAAGCGATAGATTCTAACTGCCCTAAAGCACCAATTGGTTTTGTTTTTAAATCTATTTTTTGTTGTAGAGCAATCGTTAAATGATCACTTAATGGTTTTATATTTATTGTTTTCATTCTATTTTTCTACGGAATTGTTTTAAACTTTTTTAACTTTTATTATTCTAATACACCTTCAGAATGAAGATATAGTTCTTTTAAGCTTTCTATAATTTCATCTGAAGGATTTTGCCATAAACCACGTTGTATCGCTTCTAGCATGCGCTCAGACATGTCTTTTAACACCCATTTATTATGTTGTTTTATAAAAGATTGGTTTTCTTCATCTAATAAATAAGCTTCTGTGATGCCTTCATACATGAAATCTTCAATTAAATTTGTTGTCGCATCATAGGCAAATAAATAATCCATGGTTGCAGCCATTTCAAATGCACCTTTATAACCATGATCTTGCATCCCAGAAATCCATTTTGGATTAACTACACGAGAACGATACACCTTATGCAATTCTTCTTTTAATGTTTTTATCCTTGGGTTATCAGGTCGCGAATGGTCTCCAAAATAAGTTGCTGGTGTACTCCCTTTTTCTTTAGTTACAGCTGCTGTCATACCGCCTTGAAACTGATAATAATCATCAGAGTCTAATAGATCATGTTCTCTATTGTCTTGGTTTTGTATCACCACTTCTACATCGGTTAGTCTTTTTTTAAACGTTTCATGAGCCGATTTCCCTTCATTTTTATTACCATAATAGGCATAACCACTCCAATTAATATAAACCTGAGCTAAATCGGCTTGTGTTGTCCAGTTTTTCTCGTCAATTAAACCTTGTAAGCCTGCACCATAGGCTCCTGGTTTAGATCCAAAAACACGATATAAAGAACGCTCTTCAGCTTCTATTTCTTCTAGTCCTTTTTCTAACCAATCTTGTTTTTCTTTCTCATAACGTGCTTTTATTGGATTATCTGTATTCGATTCATAATCTAAATGCGCTATTTTTTCTATTGCGGCATTAAATAATGAAATAACATCTGGAAAAGCATCTCTAAAAAATCCTGATATTCGTAAAAGTACATCTACACGAGGTCGTTTTAATTCTAAAACAGACAACACTTCAAAATCTTTAACACGTCTATTGGCGCCTTGCCAAATTGGACGAACACCTATTAAAGCAAAAGCTTGAGCGATATCATCACCACCTGTTCTCATAGTGGCCGTTCCCCAAACTGAAAGCCCTATAGATGTAGGATAATCACCTTCATCTTGAAGGTAACGATCTACTAAATTCTTAGCGCTTTTCGTTCCCAACTCGAATGCAGATTGAGTTGGAATCGTACGTACATCTACCGAATAAAAATTACGTCCTGTAGGTAAAATATCTAACCGACCTCTTGTTGGTGCTCCAGAACCACCAGCTGGAACATATTTTCCATTTAAACCTGAAAGTAAATTATTAATCTCGTCTTTCGTGCCATTTAATTTAGATAAAGTAAGGGTCTCTATTTCTTTTAATACTTTTGAAGTGGCTTCTCCTAATTTATCATAATTTAGTGTTTGACTTTCTGTTTGATTCAATAGAGCATCAATTAAATTCTTCGATTTATACTCTAACACTTCTATAATTTGTCCATGAGTTCTGCAATCGATTCCATAAACAATTTGATTACATTTTGTTTCATATGTTATATTTAAGGGATCGAAATCTAAATTTAAATCTTTAGCTAAAGCTTGTGTAATCCCAATAGAATTATTTTGCGGTAAACGATGTAAGGCTACAATTAAATCTTGTAATTTTTCACCTTCTGGTAACTTTCCAAAAATATGTAATCCACCTCTAATTTGTGCCTCTTTAAGTTCACACAAATAACCATCAATAACTTCTAAAAGCGTATCGATATCTTTATCATTCGCATTTAAATCCGATTTTAAATGTGTCGTATTTACAAGCGCTTCAATTTTCTTCTTAATTAAACTAGCGCGTTTAGGATCCATTAAAGCCGATTCATAGAATTCATCTATTAATAGCTCTAATTTTAGTAAATCGCCATAGTTTTCTGCTCGAGTCATTGGCGGAATAAGGTGATCTATTACAACGGCTTGATTACGTCGTTTAGCTTGCGTTCCCTCTCCTGGATCGTTAATAATGAAAGGATAAAAATGAGGTATTGGCCCCAATATTGCCGCAGGAAAGCACATGTCTTTATTTAAAGCTACACTTTTCCCTGGAAGCCATTCTAAATTACCATGTTTACCAATATGTACAATGGCATCCACTTTAAAATACTGTTGCACCCAAACATAATATGCTAAATATGCATAGGTTGGCGGTAAATCTGGAGAATGATAAGTGGCTTGTAAATCAATATTATAACCTCTATTTGGCTGAATACTTAAAAAAATGTTTCCCAATTTCTTACCCGGAATTAAAAAAAATCCATCTCGATAATTAGGAGAATCTGTAGGATGTCCCCATTGCTTTTCTATCGTTTCTCTTAGTTCTGGAGATAACTCGTTGTAGTATTTATAAAATTGGGTTTCAGAAATTTTAATCTCTGCTTTGCCATAAGCTAAAGATTCTATTTCATTTGTAACATTTTCAGTTAATAATTCCATCAAGGCCTCTGTGCTTTCTGGAATTATATTTCCTAACTCATAACCTGCCAATTTTAAGGCTTCTAAAATCATCAATGTACTTGCTGGTGTATCTAAACCTACACCATTAGCCAATCTACTATTCTTACTAGGGTAATTGGGTAATATTAATGCGATATTCTTTTCGTTATTTTCCTTTTGATTTAATTGAATCCAAGATTTAGCATGTTGTATTACAAAATCACATCCCGATTCATTTGGCACGTAATGCACAATTTCAGAATCGGTTAATGCTTCTTTTTCTTTTGCTTCTTTAAAAGAAATTGCTGTGGTAATAATTTTACCATCCACTTCTGGTAAAGCGATATTCATTGCAATGTCTGTAGGCGGCAAACCAAATAGACCTGCTTCCCATGTTTCCTTATTACAACTTGCCATTATCGCTTGGATAACGGGAACATTTAATTCAGAAAAGAGTCCAGTACTTTTTGTTTCATTAAAACTTTGAATAGAAAAACCGGTCGTATTGATAATGACTTTTACTTTTGGTAATTCATAATCTTTTAATGCCCTTAGGATTCGCTCTTTTATATTTTTATCTCGATAACTTAAAGCCATAATCGAAATTCCTAAAACGCCTTGTGCTTCTAGTTTTTCAATTAAACAATCTACTGGTGCCATATTATCGGCTAAAAAAGAACTTCTATAGGCTATGATTAAAGCCACTGATTGCTTTTTTGTTTTGATAGGAACTCTTAATCGCCCGTTAGTTGAATGATATAAAAAAAGATCTGGAATAGATACAGGATCCTTAATAGTAAATGGTGTTTCTACAATTTCATTAATAATTAATTTTAACCCTTCAGTTGTATTATTTTTTCCACCAGCAGTAAAATACTTCCAAATGCGATCTACTTTATGTAATGGTAACGTAGATAATTGCATTAATTCTAGATCTGGTTTATTATCACCTGGTAAAAAGATTAATTGAATGTTATTGTCATCAGCATAATCGGTTATCGCTTCACATAAATAAGAAAAATAAGCAGTCCCACCAAGCAACTTAAGGACTACTATTTTAGCTTTAGATATGACTTCATCTATATAAGTATCTATAGTTAGTTCTTGTTTGAAATAGGTTAAATTGGCTAATCTAAGACTTGGTATTTCATTATTTTCATGATGTAAATTAGTATAAACCTTATTAAGTGTATACAACTCAGTATCAGCAGCAGATAAAAACAAAATATCTCCAGGTGATTGCTGAATATAAAATACGCCGTCATCATTTGGATTCCAACCACCTGGTATTGTAGATATTAAATGCATTTTTTAGTTGTTTATGTCTTCCTTTTTTGAATTCTTAGTTATATGTCTGGTCGAGCCCTTCGACTATCGCTCAGGACAGGCTAAAGTCGAGACCTTGTTAATATTGATATTTTAGATGTATAAACACCTCTCGACTGCGCTCGAGGAGCCATTGTTTTTTCAATATTACAAAGCACTAAATAGTGGCTTCGGCTACACTCAGCCACCGAGCATTATAATAAATTGATATTAACTAAGGAGTTTGTTGACTGAGCGTAGCCGAAGTTACCAAAACTTAAATTCATTATCATATAATTTGCCCCTAATAATGCGCCCCTGAAACACCTTCAGGGTGACGTAAAATTCATGAACTAAACACCAACCCCTAATTCAGCTACTTTAAGATTGCGACCAATTACGACTAATTGTGTTTGACGAACTTCATTATCTTTCCAAGGACGATCAAAATAATAATCAAATCGTTCACCAACACCTTGAAATACCATTCTCATGGGTTTGTTAGGAATATTTACAAATCCTTTTATTCTATAAATTTCTTCGTCCTGTACCCGTTGTTTTAACTCTTTAACCAACGCCTTTATGTCGGGTGTTTCGGCATGTGTTATAATAATAGAATTAATATCATCATTATGATGGTGGTGCTTTCCTTCTTCATGGTGTTTTTCGTGTAACGATTTACGATCATCTAAATTATCTTCTCCAGCAGCTTCAATACCTAATAAGATTTCATTAGACAGTAAACCATTTTGCATTGGGATTATTTTAGCCGTAGGTCTTGATTTTGTTTTTACGTATGCTGTAACGTCTTCCAAACGTTCTGCATCTAACAAATCTGTTTTACTTAATAAAACCAAATCGGCACAAGATAATTGGTCTAAAAATAATTCTTCTATTGGTGTTTCATGATCTAAAGAATCATCGGCCAATCGCTGAGCTTGCACGCGTTCTCTATCACATAACTCTCCAGTAACAACTCCAACAGCATCTACAACTGTAATTACAGAATCTACAGTAATGTGTGGTTTTAAATCTGGCCAGTTTACCGCTTTCACTAAAGGTTTTGGCATCGATAACCCAGAAGTTTCAATCACAATATGATCTATGGTATCTTTTCTTTCTATCATCGTTAACATCGTTGGTAAAAACTCTTCTTGTACGGTACAACAAATACAGCCGTTTGGTAATTCTACCAAATTACATTCATCGTCGTCACAACCGCCTTTTATTAATTCCCCATCTACATCTACTTCTCCAAATTCGTTAACCAAAACTGCAATACGTTTTCCATTTGCATTTTTAATCATATTATGTACTAACGTCGTTTTTCCAACGCCTAAAAACCCTGTTACAATTGTTATAGGTATTTTTCTCATTTTACTATATTTTTAATATTATACGATCTTGATTTTTATATAAAGCCATTTATAAGTCTATGACTTAACTATTTTCTTCTTTCGCTTGTAGAGAAATAAATTCCATTTTTCTTCTGCAACACCATGCTTATCCATCTCTGCTCTAGCCATAGTGAAAAACAAATCGGACAATCGATTAATGTAAGCTGAAATATAAGAATGCACACAGTCTGGATCTTCTCGCATTAATGAAACCAGCGAGCGTTCTCCTCTTCGCATTTGTGTACGGCAAACATGACATAATGCAGAGATTTCATTTCCTCCAGGTAACAAAAAATAATCTGAAGGTGACGTCATTTTTCCTTCCATAAAATCGATCCACTGTTCACAAAAATCGGCACCATCTTTTGGTTCCGGATTGGTGTTCTCTTTTTTAGAATCTGAAGGGCGCGCTAAATGCGACATCATATTCATTAAATCTTTTTGAATACGGTGTAAATTGGATTGCCATTCATGATCATTTCCTAATTTAGCTCTTAGTAAACCTATGGTTGAATTGGCTTCGTCTAAATTACCTAGAGTATCCATTCTGGCAGAGTCTTTAAACTCTCGTTTTCCTCCAAAAACTCCAGTTTGCCCTTTATCTCCTTTGCGTGTGTATATGTTCATAATCTTATGTATTAAGTACTTCTGTTTTTTTAATTGAATTCATTTCTAATAAAGCATCTAGCAACTCATTGGTCCCAAAATAGACATGCACGTAAGATGCTAGAACGTTTTTATAACGGTATAGTTCGGTGTTTACAACATCACCTCTTGCATTAATTATCGTCCCTAAATGATTTGTGTTTGTTTCTTTTTCTAATGTTGAATAATGAAATTCATGCCCTTTAATTATAGTATCGTTGTATCTAATTTCGCGATACCCTAAATTAAGTTTCATGGTTTCCATGGAGGTTTCAAAATCAAATACATTTGCCATTCTAAAACGAACACCTTCTTTATTAATGATGCTTTTGCCTAGATACATCATCCCTCCACATTCTGCAATAATTGGGTTTCCGTTCTCGGCATGTTGTTTTATACTTGCAAGCATCGTTTTGTTTTCAGAGAGTTCTGCTGTATATAATTCTGGATAACCGCCAGGTAAATACACTAAATCGGCATCTGGTAATTGCGCATCATTAATCGGACTGAAATACACAACCGTACCTTTTCGTTTTAAACTTTCTATGTTTTGAATGTAACTGAAATTAAAACCTTCGTCCTTTGCAACAGCTATTGTATAACTGTTTTGCTGAAGTTTAATTTGTCTCGTATTTACTTCAGGTTTTTCTTTATTTGTAATTTCTAATAATTCATCAATAGCTACTGTTTTTTCTAAAGCGGAAGCAATCGTTTCAATAACAGAATCGTACGTTTTTATTTTATGGATAGACAATCCTAAATGTCTGGAAGGTATTTCACATTCCGCTAAAAAAGGAAGGTGACCTAAGGCTTTTATTCCCACATCTTCGCAAGCCTCTATTAAAAACTGATAATGACTTTTCGTATTTACACGATTAAAAATAACGCCAGCGATATTTAGCTCTTTGTCAAAATTTTTAAAACCGTATAATAATGGCGCCACAGAGTAAGCAACCGATTTCGCATTGACCACAAAAATGATTGGCAGTTCTAATAGTTTTGCTAATTCTGCTGTACTTCCTTTTGATTTTCTTGCACCGTCAAACAAACCCATAACACCTTCCACACAAACGGCTTCTGCCGTATTAGAATACTCAGAATAGGTGGATTTAATATGTGATTTATCCATCATATATAAATCCAGGTTAACGCCTATTTTATCGCAAGCCAATTCATGAAACTTAGGATCAATATAATCAGGTCCGCATTTAAAAGATTGCGGCGATAATCCTCTGTTTTTTAATGCACGTAATAACCCAAGAGTTACGGTTGTCTTACCAGAATTACTAGTTGGTGCTGCGATTATAAACTGTGGTTTCATACGTAGTCTTACTTTACTTTTAATGGCAATCCTGATACCATTAGCGTTACTTTTTCTGCTTTTTTTGCAATGTATTGATTCATTAGCCCTTGTAAATCCACGAATTTTCGTGTAGCAGCTTCCATGGGGATTACTCCCATTCCTATTTCATTAGACACTACAATAAGTGTGACGTCTTGAGTTAATAATTCGTCCCAAAGCGCTTTCGCTTTTTTCAAGGTTTTTTCTGTGCCGTATTTTTGTTCATCATAGATATTTGTTAACCAAAGTGTAATACAATCTAACAGCACTGTTTTACTCGAAAAATCATGCTTTGGCAAGTCTATTTCTTCTTCAATGGTTATCCAAGAATTAGAACGACTATTTATATGTTTCTCAATACGCTTTGCATGTTCATCATCCCACTTTTTAGAGGTTGCTAAATAAATTGGAGCCTCATCGTTTTCTATACCCAACTGTTCTGCGTAAGCACTCTTCCCTGAGCGTTGTCCTCCTGTTATTAAATGTACTTTAGCTGCCATAGTTAAGCTTCTAATATTTGATATTCCCCTTTTACTTTCTCGGCGAACTGTTTGGCTAAACCTAATTTCACAGTCCCAGTTTCAGCGTCAACAATCGTTAACTGTTTAATGTTTTTACAATATGTTTGATACGCAGTAACCGCATTATCGAAATCATTAACCCCTTCAGAATTAAAACGACCATCGGTAATAATGACTAATTCGTTTTGTAAAGCGAAGTCTAGAGTGGTTATTGTTTTTATAGTCTTAAAAGCAGCGATAGCATTTGTTTTACCTCCTGTTTTCAATTCGTTTAACTTGGTAATTAACTGGCCAGCATCTTTAGACAACTTCACAACAATCGCAACATCATTATCGTACAAACTCAATAAAGAAAAACTGAGTTTGCATTGCATATTTTTAACTACCGTTTTTTCTATTTGCCCTTTTGCAAAAGCCACAATATTATCTTTAAGCATTGAACCGCTTGAATCTAACAGAAAAATAATATGTTTACCACTCTTATTTTGTACATTTTTATGTTTCAAATCAAAAGTATTAGTTGCTAAATATTGGCCTACCGTTTTTCGAGTATCCAATTGTTTTTTAGTAGTTTCTTTTAAACTGGAATGTGATTGATTTATAGAATCTAAAACGTTCTCAATTCCTTTTTTTTCAGTTGAATTTGAATGGACTTCATTTTTTAATTCACTCTCAGGAATTACCGATTCAAAAGTAGATTCTGGTTGCCCGTTTCTTTCTTTATTTTTTTCTGAAGTATTCTGTTTCTGTTGTTCTTGATTTTTAGACGATTGATTTTGATTAGAATCGTCATTACTTCTATGATTTAATACAAAAGGCGCTATGGCTTCAATCTGCTTTGGAGTAATTTCTGTTTCCCCTAAATACGCCGTGTAAGCTCGTGCCGTTTTTAAAAGTAAAATATCGGCACGTAATCCTTCTACTGCATGTGCACTTGCTAACTCTGCACAGTGTTTGTACAATACTTTCGGCAATTCTATATTCTTTAATTGTCTTTTTGCTTCTTTTAGTTTTGAATAGAGCTTATCTTCTTCCGTTTTAAAACGTTTTGAAAACGACTTTGGAGCGTCGTCAAACGCCATTCTATTTTGAATAATTTGAGAACGCAAATCAATATCATTTGGTGTAGAAATAATAACACTTAACCCAAAACGGTCTTTTAATTGCGGACGCAAATTCCCTTCTTCAGGATTCATAGAACCAATTAAACAAAAACGGCTTTTTAATACTGCAGATATGCCTTCTCTTTCTATATGATACGATCCTGTTGAAGACGCGTCCAATAAGATATCCATTAAATAGTCATTCAATAAATTAATTTCATCGACATATAAAAAACCTTCATCTGCTTTTGCTAATAATCCTGGTGTTACTTTTTCGGTTTTATCATTAATTAATGTTTCTAAATTAATATGACCTATAACGCGGTCTTCTGAAGCTCCAATTGGTAAATTAACAAAAGGAAACGATTCTCTGGTATTCATTAAATGTGTTAATGAACGAATTAAAGTCGTTTTTCCTGTTCCTTTATCTCCAATAGCTAAAACACCACCCAAACTAGGATCGATTATATTTAAAAGCAAGGCTAATTTTAAATCGTCTTGCCCAATTACTGCCGAAAAAGGAAAACAATGTGCTGCTGTTTCCATAGTTTATGTTGTAGAATTATAAATTAAAACAAGTCCCAATAGAATTGAAGCAATACCTGCCATACCATTCATCCATTTAAAAACAGATAGATTTTTCTCAATAAAACGACTCATTATGGAGACTAAAGAATAACTGTAAACTCCCATAGCGATAATAATTCCTGCCGATTCTATTACCAATATTAAAATGGCATCAAAAGTCGTCGCTGCACTTAATACCAATGCAGATGTTAATGCGCCTCCCGTTCCTGCTAAACCATGTAACATACCAATCCAAAACGACCGCTTCATAGGGTTCATCGCGATTTCCTCTCCAGATTTACCATGCAAATGAATTGGGTTAGAAACATCATGCTCATGCGCTTCTATTTTCTTATGTTCCTGGATCATTTCATTTATTTTATGATTCCGTTTTATAGCGGTAACTCCCAACCAAACTATAATAGGCCCCACAGCTATTTCTGCCCAAAATGAAATATCTTGTATAAAATTTACTGCTATCGATTTAAATGCTAATGCAATACCTCCAAACAATAATAGTGTTACCGAATGCCCCATCGCCCATTGCGAAGCTTTTAATACTGTTTTAAAAGAGGTGCGTTCTTTGGTTATTGCTTTTTCTGTTGCTAAAACCGAAACCGCTGTAATGTGATCGGGTTCGAAAGAGTGTAAAACCCCTGCCATTAATGGGCGTAGCATGTTTGTAAATGTCATTTATTTATATATTTAATATAGCTTCCATCTTTACCAATAAGGTAAATATCTAGCGCTGTTTTATTAATAATTACTTTGGTTTGCTCGTAACATTTCTCAAGGAGTCTTTGGTAGAATAGTTCGTCTTCATTAAAAGAAAACAGTTCTATTAAGCGCCCTGCCATGTTTAAGTTTTTAATTTCATTTTGAATCTGTTCATCATAGCCACATGATGCCGCTATGTTGGAAACAAAATCTTTATTCCAACTCGAAATACAACTGTGTGTATCCGTTTTTCCGTAGGCTAATTTTACAGCCTTCCCCAGCATAATGCCTATTGTCACTTTTTTAATAGGTGCTGTTTTTATTTTTTTTAGAGTCTCTCCAATCCAATTACCATAATGAATAAAACCTTGGGCACTTGTATCTGGAAATAATGCCTTTAAATATTTTTCACTTCTTCCCCCAGAATTTATAACCAATTCATCAATACCGTTTGCCACAGCAACATCGATACCTTGAACAATACTTGCGATATAAGATGCCGATGAATACGGTTTTACAATACCTGTAGTTCCTAAAATAGATAGGCCGTTCATAATACCAACACGCTCATTTAGCGTACGCTTAGCTAGTTTTTTCCCATCAGTTACAAAAACGGAAATCGTGACACCGCACTCTAAATCATAATCATGCAGTAATTTCTTTACCGCATTTTCCATCATTTGGCGTGGTACAGGATTTATTGCTGGCTCTCCAACATTAAGTTCTAAACCTGGCAGAGTTACTGTCCCCACGCCTTCTCCTCCAATAAAAACAATGTCTTTATTTGTGGTTAATTGTACTTCGCAACCTACTTCTGCTCCATTAGTAACATCTGGATCGTCTCCCGCATCTTTTATAACACTACATTTTGCCCAATTGGATTGGTAATCGTTAGTATGTATTTTAATGGTCAATACTTTATCTATTGGCAGCTGTACATTTACTAGATCTTGCTTTTCTTGTTTAATAATAGACACCAATGCAGCCTTCGCTGCTGCAGTAGCAGAAGTTCCAGTGGTAAACCCTTCTCTTAAAGGGCCTTTTGGTATCGCTCTTAAACCCATTATAGCTTTGTATTTAGAAGTGTTGGATGGTACATTTCGTTTAATTCCTTTGCTAACTGATCTTTATCTTTTACAATTTTAAAACCACTAGGTAGTTTAGGTCGTTCCAGAATAATAATGGGAATCCCAAGTTCTAAAGCCGCTTTAATCTTAATAGATAAAGACCCGCTTTCACCACTTTCTTTTGTTAAAACGACCTCTATTTTGTTTTGTTGAAGAATAGCTAGTTCTTCAGCTACTTCTTTATTCGGCAACCCTAAAATAAGTTGCGCCTCTGGGAAATTACTAGCCTGAGCGATTGCAATTGAAGAAGGACGATCTAAGATTCTAAAATACGTTCTTGTACGTTTCCAATAACTGGACAATTTTTCAATGGATTGCACTCCAGACAATGCTAGTAATCGTTTTCCATGAAACTCATTTAAGATATTTAAAGCAGAACCATAGCTTGATGTATAATGCACCAAAGAATGATTAGTTCTCTCAGGAAATGTTCGTTCTAAACGTAATACTGGTGTTTGTGTTCTTTCTACTGTCGCAGCAATCGTTTCATGTAATTGTGAAGCAAAAGGATGTGACGCATTAATAATGGTCTTTATTTCCCTATCAAGAATTAATGCTTCGAGTTCTGTTTGAGTTAAAGCTCCAAAACGGTATTCAAAACCAGCATTAGGCGCTATAGTAATTTCAACTTTGGTAGAATACAAAAACGGCAAGCCAAATGTTTGTAACACATTAATGGCTTGTTTTCCTTCTGTTGTTCCTCCAAATACTAAAATCATAGTGCTTTATATTAATTCTCGCTTATCACAAATTTTTTATTCGTTCTAAAAATGTGTTTCCATTCTGGATTGTATAATTGTGATCTGTTTTTTCGGGCTCTTATCGCTTTCCCTACAATAATTAAAACCGTTCTTGTTTTTTTACTCTTTTTTACAATTTGCGCGAGTTCATGAAGTTTCCCTTCATAAATAGCTTCATCTTTCCATGTGAGTCTGTACAAAACAGCTACAGGCGTATTCGCATCATAATGTTCTAATAATTGGGCTTGTACTTTTTTAGCAATTCCTGCACTTAAAAAAATACACATCGTCGCGTTAGTCTTTGCAAATGCAGAAATACTTTCCTTTGATGGCATAGGTGTTTTTCCTTCACCACGGGTTAATACAATAGACTGTACGACTTCTGGAATCGTAAACTCCGATTTTAAAACAGCTGCTCCTGCACTAAATGCAGAAATCCCTGGTACAATAGAATAATCCATTTTTAACTCATCAAAAATGGTCATTTGTTCTTGAATGGCACCATATAAAGAAGGATCGCCAGATTGTAATCGTACGATAGAATGTCCTTTTTTATAATGGGCTTGCATGGTATTTATTTGCTCTTCTAAAGTCATCATTGCAGAGTTTCGAACTACAGCGCCTGGTTTACACCAATTGGTCATTTCTTCAGGAATTAAGCTTCCTGCATATAAAACGCAATCTGCATGTTCTAAGTACCGTTTTCCTTTTACGGTAATGAGTTCTTCATCTCCTGGACCTGCACCAATAATTGCAATTTGAGCACGACGCTCTACTTGCTTATTTAAAGCGACAGAAAACGTAAATTTTTCATTACTTTCTAAATGTATTTTTTGCTTTTCAACAAGAAGTTTATCGTTATTAGATAGGAGCATAGCAGTGGATTCTGAAACACCATCAACCCCTATTTTTTCTAGCACTACTGTACTTGGGTTAGGGACGGTAATCGTATCGATACGTTCTGCTGAAAACGTTTTAAACGGAATAGCATTTTTTTTACTAAAATCTAAGTACGCTTGCTGTTCTGCTTTAATAGTAATAGATCCTAAATTTCTAATCGCAGCAACTAAAAATCCTTTATCTATTAGCTTTTCTTTTAAAACGGTATCAAATGCTTCTGAATCTAATTGTTTAGAACAACCTGAACCTATAGATAAAACTTTAGGTACGAATGACAGGGTTGGGATAGAAAAATGATAGTGTTTGTAAGTAACTGTTAGTATTAATTCAAACAGAGTCGTATCAATATCAGTTTCATCATAAAAAATAGTCACAAAATGCGGGCATGTTTTTTCTAAATAATCGGTCCCTTTGTCTTTTATATCTAATAATACTGCGGTACGTTTATTATTTACAAAAAGGCTCATTATATCTTTCATCGATTCGCTAGGTTGCGTTTGCCAATCGAAACGCTTTCCTAAAGTATCCAATGCCCAGATGTTTTGTACATCGCTAGAAGTAGAAACAATGGCTTTCCCTCCTAATAATTGCGCTACTTTTAAAGCAAAATCATTAGCACCACCCAAGTGGCCACTTAAAACCGATTGTACATGAGTTCCTAAATCGTCTAGACAAATAACGGCCGGATCCTTTTGTTTATCTTCTAAATAAGGTGCTATAGTTCGTACACAAATCCCCATGGCACTTACAAAACAAATCCCGTCTAGTTTTCTGAAATTATCTTCTAAATAATTACCTATTGATGACACTACAGAAACCGTATCATGTATTGTTTCTCTTGTAGTGATCACCAAAGATTTTGGAAATTGCTTTTGCAAAACTAATGCTTGCGCTATTCCTTTGTCTGTTATTGCTATTATGCTTACTTTTTTCATTTCTATAAATCTATTTGAGCGGTACAAATAGTAATTTTATTATGTTCTTCTACTTGAATAGCAGTTGTGTTTATTCTATATTTCAATTGACTTAGAACGTCTTTAAACGTTCCTGCTGTAGTTTTTAAAACAGCATTTGTTACAAATCTCACCTTAGGATTAATAGCATGTATTTTTAGAATCATAGCTTCTAGTTTATTGCCATGACCACCAATAAAAACAACATCTGGTTTTTGTAATTCTGAAAGGTTGACCTCAAAAAAATCATTAATAATAACTTTAATACCAGGTGTTGAAAATCGTTCTTTATTCTGCTGAATAATTTCGCCACATTCTTTACGTTTTTCAAAAGCAATAGTATGTAAATACGGATAATGCCTTTTCGCTTCTATAGCTACAGAACCTGTGCAAGATCCCACATCCCAGAAACACGCCGCGCTCTTCAGTTTTAAGGCATGAATCGTACTTAAACGCACAGGCATTTTAGTAATCATATTCGATCTATTTAGTAGTGGCGTGAATAAATGATCTGGAATTCCGAAATGATCAATTTTAGGGGTTTCTCTAGATAAAAAAATGCAGTTTAATACATTGTGTGTTTCAGAAGCACACGCTTCTAACTTATTGTAATTAGTAATGATTTCATCTTCTCCATCTAAGGCTTCTCCAACGGTTATTTTATAATTATTAAATCCGTATTGTAATAACCGTTTTGCAATTACTGCTGGTGTTTTAATTCCATCGGTTAATACGCCTATTAATGAATGATCTTCAATAAGTGCGGTATCTAAAGCAGACCAATCGCGACCATGAACCGATACTACTTTTAATTCATTATAATTGGTTTGTGTTTTGTGGCATAGTCGTTGAATACTATTAAAATAGGGGAGTGCTTTTATGTTTGCTTTTGGCAAAAATTGTTTCAAAGTATTGCCAAAACCATAAAAGAAAGGATCACCTGAAGTAAAAATAACAACGGGTGCTTTTGCGGAATGGTAGTGTTTGATAACGGCTTCCATTTTCCCCGAAATAGTAATCCAAAAATGATGTTCTGGTAATACTGGTTTTATTAAATCGTAATGTCTTTTTCCTCCAGAAAATATAAAATTATTAGCTATAATTGCTTTTACGTCATTAGTAAGCTCAGGAATGGGTTGGTTCCCAATACCAATAAGATAAAATGCTATATTTTCTTTTTCTTTACTCATTTTTATGCTTCGAAATAAGCAGCTGATTCTTCTAAAGTAAAAGCAGCGTTTACAATTGCAGCAGCCACATTACTACCGCCTCTATTTCCTTCAATAACCACCCAATCTGTATTTTTAACTTGAGATAATTGTTCTTTAGACTCTATAACATTTACAAAACCTACAGGCGTACCAATAACACCAGCAGGTTTAAAGGTTTCATTATTTCGTAATTGCTCTGTAATTTCCATTAATGCTGTTGGCGCATTTCCAACAACATAAAGGGCCTCTGGATATAAATTGATTGCTTTACGAATACCGGCTTGAGAACGCGTTATGTTTTTAGTTACTGCCATAGCTCTTGCGTCTTCATCATTTAAACAACAATGTATTTTTGTGCCATATTTTTCACTAAAAGCACGTGTAATCCCAGATTGCACCATGGTAACATCTGTAATAATGTCTCCGCCGTTTTTTAAATGTGCACTCATTTTTGTAATGGCTTGACGACTGGCTTTATAGTGTTGGTGATCTTCTAAAACACCTGTAGTATGAATCACTCGCGTTATTGCCCATTTATCTTCTGTTGTATGTTCTAACTCTTTAATATGATTCGTAACAATTCTAAAACTCTCTTGTTGAATTTCTTTTCCAGTATGTGGTTTTCTATTTAAATAGCCTCTTGGTGTTACTAAATAATTTTTAAACTGAAAGGTTTGTGAGTTGCCAATCATTACTAAACTAAACATATCCACATCTTCAGGGTTAAAAGCGTCTAATGTTGTAATAATGATATGTTCTTCTGGTCTTGTAATTTGTTTTAAAATAGCAACTGGTGTTGTTCCAGATCGTTCTTCTAAAAACAGCTTTTTTAATCGGCCTAATTGCCAATGCCTTTTTTTACTTTTTGGGTTGTACAAACTGGTTACAAAATCGCCAAAAGCAGCTGCTTTAATTCGTTTTTCTATAACATTCCAAGGCGTCATTAAATCGGATAAGGAAATACAACAAAAATCGTGTCCTAAAGGAGCTCCTAGTTTACTTCCAGCAGCTAAAAACGCAGAAATACCTGGTAAAGTTTCTAATTCTAAATCTGTTTCCCCTTGTTTTGCAACCATTTCATAAACGATTGCTGCCATGGAATAAATACTTGCATCTCCAGAACCAATAACAACAACGTATTTATTCTCTTTAGCCTTAGTAATTGCTATTTCTGCTCGTGCTTCTTCTTTTCCTAACGGCATTGCAATTAACTCTGCATTCGCTTTTAAAAAGTCTTTTGCAAACTGAAAATAATAATCATACCCAATAACAACATCAGCTTTTGCTAATGCATTTTGTACTAATGGCAGAATATAATTTTTATCTCCAGGACCTAAACCTGCTACTGTTATTTTCATTTTCTAATGGTTATTAAAGAGAAATAAGGAATAGCTCTTCCTATTACTTTCTCCCACTTGGACGTTGTAAATTGATTTTCGGTTCCTAAACGTTCACTATAATTTATCATATAATTACCATTGCTCAATACGGTATTTATAACTGGTATTACCGATTTTATTTTCATTAAAACCACCGTATCAAAATGTGTTAGAGCTTCTTGTAATTCTTTTACTGTTTGTACACGTGGTAAAATGATTAACTTTTCATTTTGTAAACATAACGGTGCTGCATTTTCTGATGCTGCTAAACCAAATGACGTAATTCCCGGAACTAGATTGACGGTTAATTGGTTTGCTTTTATCTTTTCTAGCAAATACGAAAAGGAACTAAACGTATTAATATCACCTTCACTAACAACAGCTATAGTTAACCCCGCTTCGTAATCCTTTTTTATCTTTTGAAATGTTATTTCATACAACTGCTTAGCTTGCTCACGGTCTAAGTTCATTTCTAAGAAAAACCCTTCTAGCTTACTCTCTTCTAATTTATAGTGTTCTAATATTGATAATGAATAGCTTGATTTTTTACCATCACTAAACAAAGAGCCTGGATAATAAATTTTATCAGCAAATTTAAGCACGCTCAACCCTTTTACTGTAATTAGGTCTGGGTCTCCAGGTCCTAACGATACGCCATATATGATTGGTTTTTTACTCATTTTGTTTTGTCTGGTCGAGCCCTTCGACTGTCGCTCAGGACAGGCTAAATTCGGGACCTATATCGTTTTTCATGTTTATAACCTTTCGACAGAGCCTGTGCTGAGCGGAGTCGAAGTACTCAAGGAGACATTAATAATGATTCAATATTTAAATAATTGATCTAATTATATCCCTAATAGTTTTTTAATTTTCCGACTTACTGAAGGTGTTTCTCCCACTTTTTCATCTTCTTCAAAAAGCACGCCTTTAACATTTAAATGATGTCCTACCTGTTCTTTTCCTTGCTCTTGTTCGAAACCTACAATTTGCTTTCTGTATTTACACAATTGGCAATTCATATTTCCAGTACCACTAATGGTTTCCTCTAAGCGCTCATCAAACGCTTTTAGAATCCATTCATCCTTACCAAAAGCTTTAGTGTATACATAATCATTTTCAACAGTATCATTAAAATCATTTACCTGGCCATAAATGCGCTGTAAAAGCACACCTGTAAAAAAGAAAAAGGGCACAGCAATAGTACGTTTAAACCCCATTTTATTTACCAATTCTAAACTCTCCTTAACTGTTGGATAAGCTGTTCCGCTATAAGCTACAGTTGTGAATCCAAAACCTAAACCTTCCCCTAACATACAAGCTAGTTTGTGTACATCTGAATTCGCATCGGGATCTGTCGTCCCACGACCAACAACTACTAGGCAAGTGTCTTTTCTATCTATAGGCATTAAGCTTTCTTCCCGCTCTAAAATGCGTTTCTTAGCCAGTTCTAATAAATTAGTATTCACACCTAAATGCTTTCCCATTTTTATAGTTAAATCTGGATAGTTTTGCTGAATGGTATTCATCTCATACGGAATGTCATTCTTGGCATGAGAACCCGCAAATAAAATAACTGGAAGTGCATATATTTCTCGTATCCCTTTTTCGTATAAACGCTCTACAGAGGCTTCATAAACTGGGTGATTAAACTCTAAAAAACCGTAATCAACTTCGTAATCGGTGTATCGTTTTTTCAATAAAGCAACCAACTCCTTAAAAGCATCTGTTCCTGTTTTGGTGCGGCTGCCATGGCCACATAATAATATTCCTTTTTTCATCTTGCTTTTAGTCTTCAATAGCTTTTACTCCAATAATAAATACCACAGGCATTTCTAATGGTTTGTTCTTTATATCTTCTTCTATATTCCCTAATGTTGAAGTCAATAACACCTCGTTTTCTCTAGAGACATTAGAAATCGCATTAACTGGGATTTCAGGTTTCTTGCAAACAGCCATTAACTTTGGAATGATCTTATGCAAACTTTTATAGCCCATGTATAACGCCAAAGTGTTGCCTTCTTTTAATAACTCTGCGATTCCTTTTAATTGTTCTAGTGAATAATCTGCAGTATGTGCAGTGCAAATCAATACTGCATTGGATTTTCCGCGTTCTGTAATGGGAATATTACAACTATTTGCTGCTGCCAAAGCTGCAGAAATACCCGGTATCACTTTAAATGGTATTTGCTTATTTTTTAAAAACCGTGCTTCTTCTGCTGCGCGACCATAAACATAGGGATCTCCAGATTTTAAACGCACAACGCGTTTTCCCAACTTATAATGCGTAGCCAATAATTCATTAATGATATTCTGACGTTCTATTTGATTAGATTGGTCTCCATATTTTCGTCCTACATAGATTTTTTCAGCTTCATTGTTAGCATTTAAGATCGTATCACTTACCAAATTGTCATGCAAAATAACTTCAGCTAGCTGTAATTTCTCGTAAGCTAATCGCGTTAATAGTTTTTCATCTCCCGGCCCTGCACCAACAATTGAGATTTCACCTGTATTATTTTTAGTGAAAATATGTTCTGGATTATCATAAACATACTTATAATCTAATACCAATTTAGATTTTGAATTGTCTATAATTTTTATTGCTGAAACTACTTCCGAGGTTTCAAAACTAGGAGGCTCTAAATTGAGTATTTGTGCTGCTTTTTCATAATACGATTGGCGCATGGGATGCATAGAAGCACAACCATTAATAATTTCTCCGAAGCAACTTTTTTTCATGATCGCTTCTATCAAGCCAATACAGTCTTCCCTATGAATTAAATTTACTGGTACTAAAGGGTTTTTAAGTGTTCTTTTTCCTGCTAAAAACTTACCAGGATGACGATCTGGACCTATTAATCCTGCTAATCTTAAAATGGTTAATCGCGTTCCAAAATGATCTCTTAATAACCATTCTGCACTTAAAACAGCTTTTCCAGATGCTTTTATAGGCTTGGTATTTATACTTTCTTTAAACGGTATCTCACTTGTGCCATAAACCGAAGTAGAACTTACAAAAATCACTTTTACAGTGTTTGCAGTACGCGCTATTATTTGTTTAATTTGGTTTGGATAAACTGTTTCTATATCTGGGATTCGTTTAGGAGGAAAATTAATAATAAGTGTAGAAACGTTTTCTATAAACGTATCCCAATCCCCAATAATCGCATTGGCTTCTAGTTTAATTTTACCAACATAAAAAGGATACTTAGAAAGGCGTTCTAATTTTTCAGTTGATGTCGTAGATCCTTTTATAGTAAGTCCTTGGCTCGTCATTTTTTTAGCCAAAGGATCTCCAAGCCACCCCAATCCTAATATAGCAACACTATTAGACATTTGAATGTGTTTTTTCGTTAATAACAGTATCTTTTAGCTGTATTTTCAAACAATATTCCCATGTTTTATATGCAGTTTTAGGAATATGAACTATGGCTACCAAGCGTGTAAGTTTATCTTTAAATCGTACGCCTCTTGCATTTTTTTCTTCTAAAATAAAATACTCTGTACTTGTTATTTTTTTTTGAATGACCTCTAATGGCTCTTCTTTAGAAACCCCACCAATAACTAAAGAAATAGTCTTGTTTTCTTTAAAATGGAGTTTTAATGTATATGCAGATGAATAGTCTATGCGTTCTAATTGTGAAAAAGGATAACTTTTACCATTTTCTAATTCTAAAAAAACGTCTTCATTAACAGATTTTAAAAATAAGAACAACGGATATAAATATTGATCTGAACTAAACCCTTTGGTAATGATACAGTCACCTAGTTTATCGTCTATTTTATACTGAAATGGTTTCGGTTTAACTTCTGGCCTTTCATCATTAGAAATTAACGCTTCCCAACCGTCTTGATAAATTAAATGTTCTTCTATTGGTTGGTTATTATTAAGATGCGACTCTAGTACAGAAATAATTGCATTTGGAGTTAATTTTTTATACCAAAAATTTCCTTTTTGTATAATACAAGTTGGCGCATCCTCACAACGTCCATTACATCTCGTTTTTATAGTATGTGTCGTATCCCAAAGGCCATTATTTCTAAGATAAGCTCGTGCTTCTCTTACCATAAGTTCACTGCCTGCTTTACGACAAGAACCACCATCGCAAAAAAGAATATCAAGTTTAGTTTTTGCTATATTTTTACCCATTATCTCTAACCTTTAAATAAATTATAGACCACATAAAAGCAATGAGTAGATCTCTAATAGATCTTATGAATTTTGTAAAAAATAGATATTGCATAGTCTCTTTTTTAGGAATAAAAAAGAGCACAGGGCCATATTTGCATAAATAGGCCTGTTTATACTCTAACTTTTATCCCGAAAGTTTCGTTTAATATATTCATATGGCAGGTCTTCTGACTTACTCCAACTTTTAACGCCTTCCCACTAGTTTTTTAGAAACTTAGCAGTGACTTCGTGTTAAAAGCTTTTAGAGCTTACAGCTGCGGGAACAGTTCTCGATTTACACGAGATTCCCTTTTAATTCTATTTCAAAAAAAATTAAAATAGAAACCAAAAGCACCGCAAAGTTATTGAATAATTATTAGAATTAGAGAAGAAGTTATGAACTAGTAACTATTTTTTTATTTGTATGCTTTAAAATGAATTCTGTTCTTTCTTTAACTGAAACAAGAGGTATATAAATTAAAGTAAAACCCATGTCTAAATATGTTTTTTCTATTTGTTTTGACAATTTAGTTTGGGCTTCAAAACCTTCTGGTCGTTGGTTATCTGTAGTATAAATTTCTTCCCATTGTGGTGCAAAAAAAACAATATTATGATAATGTGTGTTATAATTGAATCGCTTTAAATAATTGGGAGTGTCTTTATTGTAATATTTTAAATACGCTAAGTTATCAACCAAACTACGATCACAAAATTGACTTTGAGAATTATCTAATAATGCCTTTTTTGTGTTGGTAAAGACTAAACTGGTAAAACGTTCAATATTTTTCCAAGGCATGCCATTGTTTCCATTGTCTTGCTCACTTTTTATCACTTTTCTAGAAACTTCTTTTATACAGGGAAACCCTTTATTTTCTAATGCTTCTATTAAAGTAGATTTACCAGTTCCTGGTGCTCCTGTAATGATGTATTTTCTATGCATCAGACAAAATAATAAATCAATAAAATAAATAGAACTGCTAAAACACTAGTTCTATAATTAATAACACCTACTCTCTTAATTTCTTCATGCGTTATTAATCTATCATTACTACCAATAAATGGTTTGTTATGACGTTTTCCGTTGTAATAATTTGGTCCACCAAATCGACAAGATATAATATAAGCTAAGGCCGCTTCAGGATAACCTGCATTGGGGCTAGAATGTTTTTTTCCTTCTCGAAAAACAAACGAAAGTCCTTTCAATTTAAATGTAACAATTAGCATTAACAAAGCAGTTATACGAGATGGCAAAAAATTTGCAACATCATCCAATTTTGCTGCAAATTTACCAAAGCGTTCATGTTTTTCATTTCGATAGCCAATCATGGAATCTAAAGTATTTATCATTTTATAAGCCATAGCACCCGGAATTCCGAAACAAGCAAAATAAAATAAAGGCGCAATAACACCATCACTTAAATTTTCGGATAACGTTTCTAAAGTTGCTATTCTTATTTGTTGGGCATTTAAATTAGAAGTATCTCTACCTACGATCCAAGACAATCGCTTTCTACCTTCTTCTAGTCCTTTATTTTGTAATGTGTTAAATACTATTTTTCCTTCTTTTACTAATGTTCTATTCGCTAAACAATAAAATAGCAATAGGCTTGAAACGATTAGATTTACGACAAACCAATCTTGGTTTTTAAAATAATTTAGAAGTAAATAAGGCGTAATAAAAATGAATACAACTAAGCTAATTGTAAGCAGCATTCCTTTTCTAAATTGTCCTTTAGGTTTATTTAATATCTTTTCTCCAAAAGCAATTAAATGTCCGTAGCCTACTATTAAATGGGGTAAACTTCTAGGATCACCAAAAATTAAATCGGCTACGAAAGCAATAATTAATATATAAATAGGACTTAATTCCATTTACTAAGCGCATTAATTAAAGAATTATTAGCCTCTTGAGATTGAACGGACAGACGTATGTATTCTCCTTTTAATTCTTTAAAATTAGTAGCATCACGTATTAATATTTGATGGTTATTAATTAGATATTCTTTTAATTTAGCTGCTTTTCCTTCTTTTAATTCAACTAAAAAGTAAGAAGTGGTTCCCTCTACAATTTTCAACCAAGTAACCGTGCTTAATTGTTTCTTAAAAGCTTCTGTCTCTTCTATAAGTGAATTCGCATTAAAAGACAAATTTTCATAATTTTCAAAGATGTATTTCCCAGCTTCAATAGCAATACTATTAACACTCCAAGGCATTTTAAACGCTAATAACTCCTTAATAAAATTTGCATTAGAAACAACATATCCTAAACGCAGACCTGGTATTACAAATGTTTTTGTAAGCGAACGCACAATAGTAATATTATTATACTTCTGCGTTAATGGCAGTAGCGTTTTAGCTTTATTAGTGAATTCAATATAGGCTTCGTCTATTATAAAATGAGTTTGCGAATGGCGTTGTATTACCTTCTCAATCGTTCCAGCAGAAATTACTTTACCATCCGGATTGTTAGGATTACATATAAACACTAAATCACTATTGATGCTATCTTTATCTAATTGTTCACGATTTATAAAATGATACTCTAATTTATTTATTTTACAAGCATCTTCATACTCCGAAAATGTTGGTGCCACTATTATTGCTTTTTTCTTAATGTAACGTTGCGCTATTAAATAAAAAGCCTCAGTTGCTCCATTAGTAAATAAAAATTGGTTTTCATTTATATTAAATTTATGAGCTGCTAAATTATTTAATTCTAACGCTATAGGTGAAGGATAATTCTCTACTATATTTATAGTTTCACTCAATACTTTTAATAATGATTTATTACAACCTTTATAATAGATATTAGAACTAAAATTATATTTTATTGGAGTATCATATAGATGAAGATCGTCTCCATGGCCATTTAACATAGGCTAATATCATTAAGAATTTTATCCATATCTAAATGCTCACCAATTAATTTAGCTAATTTTTCATAGTTCTGCTCTTTAAATTCTTGGTAGTTTATTGTTTCTTTTTCTTTGTATTTTATTGCTAATAACTCTTCAACTACAAAACTATTATCGAAAATACCATGAATATAAGTGCCCCAACTTAGCTTACCATCAAAATAGCCTTCAGGAATCTCATTTATTGTATTTAAATGCTTTCCTTCAGGTACCTTTGTCTCTCCCATGTGTATTTCGTAACCTTTACATTTTTGTAGATGATCTTTAAATTGAAATTCTTGCTGTATGGTTGTTTTTGTTTCCGTTAAAACCGTATCTATATTAAATAAACCTAGTCCTTTTATGTTTTTCAAATTGCTTTCAACTTCAAAAGGATCACTTATTGTTTTTCCCATCATTTGATAACCTCCACAAATTCCAATAATTGGAACAGATCCGTAACGTTGTTTAATAATAGCCGTTATACCATCTTCTTCTAAAGCTTTGAAATCGGCTAGAGTGTTTTTTGTTCCAGGAAGAATAATAACATCGGCGTTATTGATTTCAGAATGTACTCTTGTATAATACAAATGAATGTTTTCATTTTGCTCAAGAGGTTGAAAATCGGTATAATTTGAAATATAATTTAATTTAATAACCGCTACGTTTAATTTTTCTGAGCTTGATGTTGTTTTTCTTTGTTCTAATGCAACAGAATCTTCTTCTTCAATAAATATATCTTTTGCATAAGGCAAAACGCCTAGTACAGGATAACCAGTAATTTCTTCTAGCTTTTTAACACCAGAATCGAAAAGCGCAGCATCGCCTCTAAATTTATTAATTATTATTCCTTTAAGTAATTGTTTTTCCCAATCTTCTAACAAAGCTATTGTACCATAAACACTTCCAAAAACACCTCCTTTATCAATATCTGCAATTAAATACACACAAGCATTAGCTGCTTTTGCCATTCGCATGTTTACAATATCTCTATGTTTTAGATTGAGCTCGCTAATACTACCAGCACCCTCCATTACTATTGGGCTGAATTCTTTATTTAGGGTATTGAATGCTTTCTTTGCGGCTTCAAATAGTTGTTTTTTATCATTTCCTAAAAAATAATCTTTAGCAGTTTGGTTTCCAATTGACACTCCATTTAATACAACTTGAGATTTCGTTTCTCCTGAAGGTTTTAGCAATATGGGATTCATTTCTACCTGACAAGGTAATTTACAAGCTTCTGCTTGAACAGCTTGTGCTCTACCAATCTCTTTTCCGTATATCGTTACAAAACTATTTAAAGACATATTTTGAGACTTAAAAGGAGCTGGCTGGTAATTCTTATTCTTTAACCAACGACAAATACCTGCTACAATCCAGCTTTTTCCTACATCGGAAGCTGTTCCTACTATCATTATAGGTCGTTTTTTAGTCATTTTATTCCCTAAAGCATTATAATTTTACTGTTTTATAAAGCTCAAAAATAATACTAAAATTAAGAATAATTATACTTCTCTCTACATTAATAAAACTGATAAAATGATACGTATTAATATAAATAATAACTAAAAGTAAATCCTGATTTCATAATTAATGACCAAACATCTACCTTAATAAAAACAAAGATGAGCTCCATTTTTATTAAAGTTTACTTATTATAAAATATTTTTTGTGTGACTTTTATTTTACTTAGTAAACGGATGAAATCTAAATTCAATAAATAGAAATGATTCACAACTGAGAAAGCTTATATCAATCTAATTTTGACCATATATTTAATATTTCAAGAAATTATGTTCCTGATCTATGTATGCTTATGAATGTTGATCAAAATGTTAAGTTTAGAGGACTTAGAAAACTTCTTTCAGAAAAAATAAAAAACAATATTTCATTTATTATGAGTGCTTTTTAATAGCAAAACCAAGTTTGAAACAGTACTTTTATTAAAATATGAAAAATTAAATTAATTTTTGAAGTGGTAAAATAAAAGCAAAGCACTGAATTATAGTGCTTTGCTTATTGTAGCGAGAGGGGGGCACGATCCTCCGACCTCCGGGTTATGAACCTTTTGGGCGCAGATAAAACAAATTGACTATCAGTTTATTACGAATATGCTTGTTCGCATATACCTACATATTGCGTCCTATTGGTACTCCAAAAGTGTACTCCAATAAATATTAGATCTACTACTTACAAAAACAATGTTTTTCGAGTATTTTTTATATTAGTCTTTCTTGTAATAAATCTTTCCAAATTATGAAACCTTTCATCTCGTCAGAATAGTCATGAATTAATCGGCTAAAGTTTTCAGGTCGACTTAGAAGAAAAACCTGTCTTCCGTTGTTCCTAATACTATTTAGGTCAAGTTCAATTGTTTGTAAATTTTGTTGAAATAAATTTTTGTTTTTGTCAATATGCCAGATGTATGTAGCTTCTTCCGTATCTAAAGTTTCAAGAACAATATGATATTGCTCTATTCCTGTTAATAGGAATACAAAGGAAAATGGATTTAAGACAAAGCGAAGTTTTAGTATATTACTATCGTGACTCATTGCTAAATATCTTAATTGTCGAAAATGCCTGACATTCTCGTTTTGTAAAAGAGAATTCAACAATTCGTTCTCCGATTTATATAATCCTACTCCATTTTTTTCTTGCAGCTGATCTAAGTCAAGCAGATTTTTACCTATTTCTATTGAATGTTTTTTGGCGAGAATTTCCTTTTGAGTAAAACGAAATTTAACACTTTCAATGATCTCTCTATTTATCATTTCCATATCTGTAGAAGTGGCTATTTGAGAAACTAATTTCCCGTCTACAATTTCTGCAAATATATTTGCTTCAACATTTTTTAATTTTAAAAATTTAGCAAAATAAGGTTTAAGGACATCAAACTCTGGCCTTATTTCGTCATTTTCTATTTCGAATTCAATTTCTATTGGTATCTTTAATTTCTTGTATTTGAATGTAATAGCTCCATACCGGAAATCAAGTTGATCAATTGGTACTTTTATTTTTTTATCAATAGTAATAACATTTTCAGATACTTTCTCTATGTTATCTAGTTCGTCAAATAAAGATGCTTGTCGATCAAGGTGTCGGTAATAAGTGTTTCTTTTTAGAAAAAGTTTGTTTAAGTAATCAATTTTTTGATCGTGATAATCATAGATAATAGGAGTTATTTCTGATCGTTGGACGCGACCGATATATTGAATGAGTTTTCCTTTGAAAGAGAAAGGGTAGACTAAAAAGAGACATGAAGCATTTTGCAAATCGGTTCCTTCTCCAAAAAATTGTCCTGTAGTTATTAGCGCTTGATAATTTCCTTCATTTAAATTCTTCCATTTGGCTTTTCGATTACTTTCTGAATCCTCTCCACTTAAGGTGATAGTTTCAAAAGATTGTTTCAGAAATTGATATAATGTATCAATATGTTCTTTTCGTTCAGTAATTAGGATAACCTTTTTTCCAGAGTTTAACTCTTTGTGTACATCATGAAGAATAAGCTTATTCCTAGTAGAATCATGAACAAGCATCTTTGATAATGTCTCAAACGTGTCAGTTTTAGAATTAAAAGGAATATCTAATGTTGTTTCTCGTATGTTAATTCTTGCTCTCTTATAATTTTTAATTTCTTCGGGCTTAATGTCTACAATAATTTCACCTAGATGAATAAAGATTTGCTTTCCATCACTTCCTTTACGGAAAGGTGTTGCGGTTAAACCATATTGATAATAAGGAGATAGTTTAGAAATTGTTTTTCTGAATGTTTCTGCTGGAATATGATGACATTCATCAATGATTACTGTTCCGAATAATTTGTTTAGATTTTTAATTTCTTGCTTTTCAAGTTGTTTCCCCAAACTCTGAATCATCGCTACTGTTATATGCTTACCAACTTTAGTTTTGCCTTGTCCTATTTTTCCAATTTCATTTTTAGGAATTCCAAGAAAAGCCTGAATTCGCTCAATCCATTGTTCTAGTAATTGTTTACGATGTACTACGATTAAAGCTGGTTGTTGCTTTTCTGCGATAATTTTTAGTCCTATCACGGTTTTCCCCGAACCAGGAGGTGCTGTAATTACACCAAGATCTTTTTTAGTTACAATCTCAATTGTCTTATTTTGATATGGTCTAAGGGTTAAATTGGGAGAGAAAAGTACTGTTTGAAGTTTCTTTCTCTCATCTAGAAATTCAAAATCAATCTTTTGCTGTTTGCAATACCGAATTAGTTTTCCTATAAAACCTCTTGGAATGATGATTTCATTTTCAGTTTCTTCGATGAATTTGAAATACCTTTCTGTATTCCATGTGCTTTTATTCGTTTTCTTTTTAATGAAGTATTCTGGATTTGAAAAGTTGAGTTCATCTTTCAGAAAATTGATTAATTCTGATGTTATTCCTGATCTGTTAAGCCGAATAGAATTAATAAGAGTTATATGTAATTTGGTTGAATGAATTCTTCTGGTATCAGAAGAAGGTAGGTCGTTTACTATTAGAGATTCGAATATTTCATCTAGATGAGTAGTTTTTACTCTATGAATAGAAGATAGAAAATCCCATTGATTTTCTATTGGATTTAAATTCTCATCTACAAAACAACTGTTTCCTTGTTTCCATGCCGTTTTATAAAATGGTAATGCAATTAGGTTCCCTAATCCTTTTCCAGAGAGAAAGTTTTGATTTGGAAACAATCGATCAAAACTTGAACTTTTGTCGAAAGCTGAAAAAACACCGATTTCTTCGAGTATAGAAATCAAAATCTTTCTACTTCTTATTGCTGGGTACGGTTGATCAAAAAATATCCAAGTATGACCACCATTACCTGACCTTGATCTTTCGAGATATGCTGGAATACCTTTATCTAAACAGGCATCAATGAATGATTGACTTTCTTTCCTCCAATTTCGTTTGTCGAAATCGGCAGTAATAAACCAAGAAGTATTGTCCTTGAGTAAAGGGTATATGCCAACTAATTGTTCACCATTAAGGTGTTTAGTGATTTGTTGGTCTGTAAGCAGAAGATATGTTTTATCATTATAGTTTTTAAAAGTACCACCTTTCATTTTATAAAGCCGATATCTATATGGATCATAATGATAGGCAGGCATGTACCCGCTTTTGTTTCCTTTTTGCCAGTGTATTGCAAAAACGTCTTCTCTACCTTTGAATAAAGTTTTAATCAGGTTTATTTCCTTGTTCATGAGTTCCTGATTTATTCTTAGCGATCTCAATGGCTTGATGTAGCTTATTTTGTAATACTTCTTTAGAAGGAAGAAGTGTTAAGTACTCGGCTACTCTTATATTACTTTTATCCAATTGTAATAATTCTATATGTTCTTCATTTTTTCCAGTACATAAAATCAAACCAATTGGACTGCCTTCTCCTTCAATAGATTCATTTTTTTCAAGGTAACGTAGATACAATTCCATTTGCCCTTTATATCCAGCTTCAAATTCTCCAATTTTAAGATCTATTGCTACCAATGATTTCAACCTTCGGTGGTAAAATGGCAAATCAATGTAGTAATCTCTATCATCTATTGTTATTCGCTTTTGACGTGCCATAAAGGCAAAATCAGTACCCAATTCTGTAATAAATTTTTGAAGTTCTACAAGAATGGAGCTTTCTAGATCCTTTTCAGAATAGGAATCTGATAGTCCTAAGAAATCAAGAAAGTAGGGATCTCTAAAAACTAAATCTGGTGTAATTTTTTGCTCTTTATTCAGCTGCGAAAGATCATTTTTTACTGTTTGTTCTGGTTTTTTACTTATAGCTGTACGTTCATAAAGCATTGAATTTATTCGTTCTCTAAAAGTACGGACACTCCATTTTTCATGAATACACAACTGGATATAAAATTCACGTTTTAATGGGTCTTCCATTGGTATAATAGTCAATAGATGTGTCCAGCTCAATTGTCGTATCAGCGATGCGACAATCTTCTCATCTGGAAAACAATTAGCAAATTGCATCATTCTGCGTAAGTTTTTCTCAGAAAATGACGTTCCATATTCAGTTACCAATTGTCGTGACAGTGATACGACAATTTGTTTTCCATATGTTGCTCTTTCATTTTGTAAGACCTCTTTGTTAATTTTTGCACCAATTTGCCAATACATTTGACTCATCGTTGCATTAACGGAGAGCGCAATTTGTTGTTTGCTATTCTCTATAAGTAACCTAATGTCTTTAGCAACATCTTGTATGTTATTTAATTCATTATTCATGTGAATTAGTTTTTTGTTAAAATGAGGAACTCTCTTATCTATAAATCGAGCACTTTTGCAATTTAAAAGAGGGTTCAACTCTTGGTCGCATTTCGTTTCTACATCATTTAGATATTGTAATGCAGTTCATTTATAATTGATTAGCTAATCATTTGTAGGCCCACCTTTTTCAACTAAATAGCCTTTATGTGATTGTAAACTTATTTATGCAATATGAAACATTATCGTTGAAAATCAAATGTAATAACTTCGCTTGAAATGATATCGAATTAAAATTAAAATTTGTTAATATTTAGATAACAATTTAACCTCCAACTATAGCTTCACTTGTTACTCCTGTAATATGTGTCAGGTTTTTTTCTAGAGTTTCACCTCGTACAGATGAACCTTTTTAATTTTTCATTATGAATTGAAAAAGACAATAGCTGAACCTCTTAAATGAGATGTACTAAAATATAGCTAGAACCCATAAAGTTGTTAATTCTTAGTAAAATTAACGTACAAAGTGTACTCCAAAAGTGTACTCTGGCAATAAAAAAAATGATTTATTATTTCAGTATTTTGATTATTAGATATTTAGAGTACTGATTGATAGGGTTTGTAACCCGAGAGACTTTAATTGAAATAGAGCAAAAACGACTATAATAACTGTAGATAAAAAAGGCTAAAACGTTTATTATTAATGTTTTAGTCTTTTAATTGTAGCGAGAAGGGGGCACGATCCCCTGACCTCCGAGTTATGAACTTAGAGCATTATATATCAATACGCTATATATACCTTTATAATCAATGAATCCAAGTTTTCTAATAGTAATTAATAGCAAATAGTTGCATTTGATATCATAGAATGTTTTAGCTATGTTTTAGCAAATGTTTCATTATCGAAATCGTATATTAACCTAATATTAAGAATGTTATGTCATCAGTAACTCCTTTTTTAGATAAGCGAGCAAACGCTAAAAATTTACATCCTATAACTATTAGAATTATAAAGGATAGAAAACCTTCATACATATATTTAGGGCAGGCAATAAAATTGAATCAATGGGATTCTAAAAATAGACGTGTAAAAAATATACATCCCGATTACCTAGAGATCAATCAACTCATCATTACAAAGTTATCCAAGGCTAATAAGAGCATGTTAAACGCAGAAATTAAAGAGCAAAATTTATCCTCTAGAGTAATAAAACGAAAAATAGTATCTAAAGAAGAATGTGATTTCTTCAATGTAGCTAAAAATTATTTAGCTCTAATTAAAGAAAGAAAGCAATTTCATCAGTTTGATATTGAATTAAAGCGTATTGAAGTTTTTTATCAATTTGTAAAAAAGGACAAACTCTATTTTAATGAATTGAATATTGATCTATTAAGATCTTTTGAAGCTTATTTAAAAAACACGAGAGACTTAGCACCGAGAACAATTGCTAATTACATGATAATGATAAGAACCGTTTTTAATCTAGGTATATCTAAATCGATTACTACCATAGAAGTTTATCCTTTTGGTAAAGGAAAATATCAAATCAGGTTTCCAGAAACTAAAAAAATAGGTCTTAGTATAGAAGAAGTCAAGGCTCTCGAAACATTAGAAGGTCTTACAAAAGCTCAACAGTATGCTTTAAATGCTTGGCTAATTAGTTTTTATTTTGCGGGTATACGAATAAGTGACGTTCTTCAATTAAAATGGAGCGATTTCAAAGATGATCGATTATTATATAGAATGGACAAAAACAGTAAGTTGGTCTCTCTCAAAATTTCAGATAAAGTAAGAGATATTTTGCAATCACTTGATAGAAATATAAACTCTGTATATTTATTTAAGGAGTTAGAAGGAATAAATGAAGATGATAGAAAATTGTTAAGAACTCGCATAAAAACTACAACAAGAAACTTTAACAGGAGATTAGAAATAGTTGCTGAAAAAGCGGGAATTGATAAAAGTTTGAGCATGCACATCGCACGACATAGTTTTGGGAATATTTCTGGTGATAGAATTCCAATTCAGATGCTTCAAAAGCTATATCGTCATTCATCAATTACTACTACTATAATGTATCAGTCTAGTTTTATGCAAAAGGATACTGATGAAGCTTTGGACAAGGTTATTAATTTTTGAATCTCATTAAATAACATTGAAGGATTTTAAAAGGAAAAGAAACTATCCAAAAATAATTTTTCTACGTATACAGGGGATCAAACTGTCTTAGTTTTTGGAGATCTCGAATAATCCTCTTTTCAGCAGTTTTAGGCCAAATTTATATTCAGTTAACCTGAAAACTTAATTAGGAGTATAATTGCTTAATAAGTTTATTAATATTAATAGATCCACCTAGATCTTTCTAAAGTATCCTACCATAATTACTTTTTTACCATAGTCTTGAACCAAATTGATAATTAGTCAAGATAGCAATACAACTAATTTTATAGTGAATTATTATAAAATCGATTAATTAATTCTCAATAAACAATAGAATATGTATTGCAAGTATTTATTCACACTAGTATTCACTCTAATTTATATTTTGAATGCTCAGGGGCAAAAATTAACAGATGAACAAAAGGAACGCCTAGATTATAAGGTAGATATTTTTTCTTATCAAGAAAAAGAACTTCAACAATTATGGTACGAAGATCGTATGGATTTGATGAAACTTAAAGGGGAACTTCGTGAAGATTACAGAAACATTGTAGAATATCATGCTTATAAAATGAGTCGCCTTGATGATATGGATAAAAAATCTGAAGATATAAAGATTCCTAAGCTATTTCAAAAACAACTTACTATGCTTCACGATGATGTAAGAGGTATACTTAATAATGAACAATTTGAGATTCATAAAAAAAGCTGGGAAGCCATAGTGAATGCTGTTTATCGAAGAAAAAATTGGAATAAGGATGATTGATGTTTGCGATGTTTTAAAATTATTAGCAATAAAATAAAAATATTATGATTTGGATAGAATTACTTGTTGTTCTTTTTTTCATATTTCTCGGCTCTAAATTAGGAGGGATAGGAATTGGTTATGCTGGTGGTGCAGGTGTCGTTGTACTAACGTTAATCTTTGGTTTAAAATCAGGATCTGTTCCAGTAGATGTTATTTTAATTATTATGGCAGTTATAGCAGCTATTGCTGCGATGCAAAAAGCTGGAGGTTTGGATTATCTGGTACATCTCTCAGAGCGAATTCTTAGAAAAAATCCAAAGAGAGTTACTTTTATTGCACCTACAGTGACCTATTGGATGACATTATTAGCTGGAACTGGACACACGGCCTATGCAGCACTTCCTGTTATCGTAGAAGTTTCTAAGGAAGGTAATGTACGTCCCTCAAAACCGTTAAGTATAGCGGTGGTAGCATCACAAATAGCGATAACAGCATCGCCAATATCTGCAGCTGTAGTTATTTTAGCCAGTTTCTTGGAACCTCTTGGTGTATCCTACATGCAATTATTAGCGGTTGCTATTCCTTCTACTATTCTGGCTTGCGCAGTAGGCGCATTTGTGGCCAATAAATTAGGAAAACCACTTTCAGAAGATCCTGTATATCAAAAGCGACTAGCTGAAGGGTTGGTAAAACAAAAGAGTACAAAGGAGTATAAAGATTCGCCTTCTGCGAAGCGTTCAGTTCTTATTTTTTTAGCGGCTATTATAATAATAGTTACGTATGCAACCCTAATATCTAAAAAAGTTGGACTTATAGAAAATCCAACGTTGCCAAGAAATCAAGCGATTATGGCAGTAATGCTTTTAGCGGCTATGGTAATTGCGTTAGTTTGTAAAATCAAGCTAAATGAAATCCCGAATATGTCAACTTTCAAATCAGGAATGAGCGCCTGTATTTGCGTACTAGGTGTTGCTTGGCTGGGAGACACATTTGTAAGTAATCACATTACTGAAATAAAAGAATTTGCAGGAGATGTTTTAAATGAATATGCATGGTTGTTAGCAGTCGTGTTATTCTTAGCCAGTATGTTGCTCTATTCTCAGGCAGCAACGACTATGGCGCTAATGCCAGCGGCTTTAGCTCTAGGTGTAAGCCCGTTAGCTGCCATCGCTTCTTTTGCTGCTGTAAGTGCTTTATTCGTGCTACCAACTTATCCAACGCTATTGGCAGCGGTAGAGATGGATGATACGGGGTCTACAAAAATTGGAAAATATGTATTTAATCACTCATTTATTATTCCTGGTACAGTGACCATTGCAGCAAGTGTTGCGTTCGGGTTTCTATTTGGAAGTATTATACTATAAACATTGTAAAATTAAAACATTATGGAAACAAGAATTGAAGAAGATTTACTTGGAGAATTAAAAATAAATGATGATCACTATTATGGTGTTCACACCCAAAGGGCTATTGATAACTTTCAAATTTCTCACTCTACTATTGGCGATTATCCATTTTTTATAAAGGGGATGATTATCACGAAAAAAGCTTGTGCTATGGCAAATGGAGAGATCGGAACGATTCCTTCAGATAAGGCGAATATGATTATACAAGCTTGTGATAAAATATTAGAAAACGTAAAAGCATATGCGCCCTATTTTCCATCTGATGTATTTCAAGGAGGTGCTGGTACTTCTGTTAATATGAATGCCAATGAGGTGATTGCAAATGTTGCTTTGGAAATGAATGGTCATTCAAAAGGACAATATGATATCCTTCATCCTAATGACCATGTAAATAAGTCGCAATCTACTAATGATGCCTATCCTACTGGTTTTCGTGTGGCGTTATACTACTATATGAATCATCTACTAGAAAAAGTAAATGTTTTAACTACCGAGTTAGATAAAAAAGCCGCTGAATTTAAGAAGGTAATCAAAATGGGGAGAACACAATTGCAAGACGCTGTTCCTATGTCGTTAGGTGATGAATTTGGTGCTTGGTCTGCAAACTTAAAGGAAGAAACTAAGAGTTTAAAAAATTGTCGCGACCTTATTTTAGAAGTTAATTTAGGAGCTACAGCTATTGGAACGCGGGTAAATGCGCCTAATGGATTCACAGAACTATCCATAGGTTATTTGCAACAACTAACAAAAGCCAGCTTTGTGCCTGCAACTAACTTGATTGAAGCGACATCAGATTGTGGGGCATACGTTATGATTTCTGGAGGCTTAAAACGATCAGCGGTTAAACTGTCTAAAATATGTAATGATTTAAGATTATTATCATCAGGACCTCGTTGTGGTTTCAATGAAATAAACTTGCCTGAAATGCAAGCAGGCTCATCTATAATGCCTGCTAAAGTGAATCCTGTTATTCCAGAAGTGGCAAATCAAGTTTGTTTTAAAATTATAGGTAACGATGTTACCATTTCTTTTGCTGCTGAAGCCGGTCAATTGCAACTCAATGTTATGGAGCCCGTAATTGCGCAATGCATGTTCGAATCTATAGAACTGCTATCTAATGCTTGTGTTACGCTTGCACGGAAATGTATTACTGGAATAACGGCAAACGAAGAGCATACTAGACAAATGGTATTTAATTCTGTAGGAATCATCACTTTTCTAAATCCTTTTATAGGCCATCATATGGGAGATGTGATAGGAAAAGAAGCAGTGGCAACTGGTAAGAATATTAGAGAACTTGTTTTAGAAAAGGAATTGCTTTCGGAAGGTGAGTTAGATAAAATCTTGAACGAAGAAAACCTGATGCATCCAGAATATAAAGCGGCATTGCATAAATAAAAAATTAAAGTCTTAAAACTATGAGAAAAAATAAAATAATACTCCTGCTTTTCTTTATTGTATTTGGGAGTATACAACTCGCTTTTTCACAAAACAAAAAACTACCTAATGTAAAAATTCTAGCTACAGGGGGAACTATTGCTGGTTCTGCATCTTCCGCTACATCTTCAAGCTATTCAGCAGGCCAAGTAGGTATTCAAACAATGATTAATGCTGTGCAAGGTATTAAAGAATTGGCCAATGTATCTGGTGAACAAGTATCTAATGTAGGATCGCAGGATATGTCTATTGAAATTTGGCTAAACCTAGCTAATCGTATTAACGAGCTTCTGGCAAGTGATGATGTGGATGGCATTGTGGTGACACACGGTACAGATACACAAGAAGAAACTGCCTATTTTTTGAGTTTGGTTGTAAAGAGTGATAAACCAGTAGTAACTACTGGTTCTATGCGTTCATCAACATCTATTAGTGCTGAAGGACCATTAAATCTTTACAACGCAGTTGCTATTGCTGCAAGTAAAGAAGCAATTGGTAAAGGTGTTTTAGTAACGTTGAATGATGAAATCCATAGCCCGAGAGATGTTAGTAAAATGAATACCACTAATGTAGGAAGCTTTTCAGCGCCTATTAAAGGTATAATGGGAGGTGTGTTTTATGGGCGCCTTGGTTTTTTTAGGGAACCAACAACCAAATTTGGTAATACCAGTGAATTTTCCACTAAAGGTCTTACTACGCTACCAAGAGTGGACATTATTTATGCCTATGCCGATATGGCTTCAGACCTTATAGACATTCATGTGAAAGCAGGAGCTAAAGGGATTGTAATTGCTGGGGTTGGAAATGGAAACATGACTGAAGATACACTTAAAGCAATAAAAAAATCATACGAAGAAAGAGGGGTGATTGTAGTAAGAAGTAGACGTGTAGCAACTGGATGGGTATTGCGTGATAATGAGTTTAAAGACGACGATTATCACACCATAGCGTCACACGATTTAAATCCAGCAAAATCTAGAATTTTATTAATGCTAGCACTTTCTAAAGGAAAAAAACTGTCTGAAATTCAAGAATTGTTTTACACATACTAACATTAAAATGGCTGTTAATCCACTCTTTTTTAGAAAAACATTAATTGCAGGAACTGGACTTTTTCTGTGTATTTTTTTGATTGTACACCTTTCTGCCAACTGTATTCTTCTGCTTCCAGAAGCGGTGGCTAGAGGGATGTATAATTCCTATTCAACGACATTACGGGAGAGTCCATTAATTAAAATCGTGGCTTACCTGTTATATCTTTCTATAATTCTACATGTAGTCTATGCATTGCTTATCACTATTAGAAATCGAAAAGCAAAGCCTAAAAAATATGTGATTAATAATTCTAAGGAAAACAGTTCATGGACTTCTCAAAATATGGGACTCATTGGTACAATGATTCTTCTTTTTATAGTGGTTCATTTGGCTAACTTTTGGGCGCGAATAAAATTAGGAATTGGAGAGCGTCCAGAAATCGACATCGCTGGAAATGTTGATGTTTATGAAGTAACATACAGTCTTTTTCAAAACATATATTATGTGATTTTCTATACGGCTTTAATGATTCCTCTTGGATTACATTTAAATCACGGACTTAAAAGTAGTTTTAAAACACTTGGATTTTATCACAAAAAAGGCTTAAAAATAGTAGCCAAAATATCCCTCATTTACGCAGCAATTATGGCTATTGGCTTTGGAATTATTCCATTTATTGTTTACCTAAAATAGCTTAAATCTATGAAGTTAGATTCAAAAATACCAGAAGGGAAATTAGAAGATAAGTGGAGAAATTATCAAGTAAAATCCCAACTTATAAACCCAGCAAATAAAAAGAAACTCAATGTAATTGTAGTAGGCTCGGGGCTCTCGGGAGCAGGAGCTGCCGCTACACTTGCCGAGTTGGGTTATGATGTGCAATGTTTCTGTTATCAAGATTCTGCACGTAGAGCACATTCGGTGGCAGCTCAAGGCGGTATAAATGCAGCCAAAAATTATCAGCACGATGGCGATAGTGTATGGCGAATGTTCTACGACACATTAAAAGGAGGCGATTTTAGATCTAGAGAAGCCAATGTGTATCGATTAGCCGAATTATCTGCACCTCTTATTGATCATTACGTGCAGCAAGGCGTTCCTTTTGCAAGAGAATACGGCGGTGTATTGGTAAACAGAAGTTTTGGTGGTGTGCAAGTACAACGAACTTTTTATGCCAGAGGTCAAACTGGTCAGCAATTATTAATGGCTGCTTATTCACAACTTTATAAAATGATTCGTGCTAAAAAGGTAAAAATGTTTCCTCGTAGTGAGATGATGGATTTGGTAGTGATTGATGGAAAAGCGAAGGGTATTATTGTACGCGATTTAGTTACTGGAGCACTTAAAAGATATGCCGCCGACGCCGTAGTCCTAGCTACAGGCGGTTATTCTAGAGTATTCCGATTATCCACATTAGCGATTGGATGTAACGGAAGTGCACTTTGGAAAGCCCATAAACGTGGGGCATATTTTGCAGCTCCTAGCTTTACACAAATTCACCCTACAGCATTGCCACAATCTAGTGAAGCACAATCTAAATTAACTTTGATGTCTGAATCACTTCGAAATGATGGAAGAATTTGGGTACCCAAACAGAAAGAAGACTCACGAAAAGCTAATGATATTCCCGAAGAAGAAAGAGATTATTATTTAGAGCGTAGGTATCCTAGTTTTGGAAACTTAGCGCCAAGAGATATTGCTTCGAGAGCGGCAAAAGAGCGTATTGACGCAGGTTACGGAGTAGGAAGGCTTAAAAATGCCGTATATCTTGATTTTAAACACGCCATTGAAAGTTTTGGATTAAAAACCATTAAAGATCGCTACGGTAACCTTTTTACAATGTATAAAAAAATAACGGGGATTGATGCCTATAAAGAACCGATGCAAATCTCGCCAGCGGCACATTTTTCTATGGGTGGTTTATGGGTAGATTATGAGTTGATGACTACTATTCCTGGACTTTATGCTATTGGGGAATGTAATTTTTCAGACCATGGTGCTAATAGGTTAGGCGCAAACTCATTGCTTCAAGCTAGTATTGATGGGTATTTCGTATTACCTAATACTATAAATAATTACTTAGCTAGTGTTTTAAAAGAGGAACACCCTAATACCAATCATCCCGAATTTGCTAAAGTTGAAAACGAAGTGAGAAAGCACATTGAGAATATTATGAATGTGAATGGTACAAAAACGGTAGATCATTTCCATAGGGAATTGGGAAAAATAATGTGGAATGAGTGTGCAATGAGTCGCAATAAAGTGGGGTTAGAAGATGCAATTAATAAAATTGAAAAGTTGAAAGATGAATTCTGGAGTGAAGTAAAAATTACAGGCACAAGCAATGGTATGAACACAGAACTTGAAAAAGCGTATCGTTTAGCAGATTTTATAGAATTGGGAATTTTAATGTGTACCGATGCTTTACAGCGAGAAGAATCTTGCGGTGCCCATTTTAGGGAAGAATACCAAACCGAAGATGGAGAAGCAGTAAGAATTGACGATAAGTACATGTATGTCTCTGCTTGGGGTTATAATGAAGGTAATTTCAAAATGCATAAAGAAACTTTAGAATTTGAAAATGTAAAACCTACAGTTCGCAGTTATAAATAAAGAGATTATGAAAGTAACATTTAAAATATGGAAGCAGGATAAGCCTGAAACGAAAGGGGCTTTAAAAACGTATGAAGTAAGCGGTTTAACTGAAGACATGTCTTTTTTGGAAGCCTTAGACCATCTTAATGAAGAACTTGTATTAAAAGACGAAGCTGTAATTGCTTATGAATACGATTGTAGAGAAGGCATATGCGGCCAATGTGGCGTATTTATAAATGGACGAGCACACGGGCCACATGATAACATGACCACATGCCAGTTACACATGCGTAGTTTTAAAGATGGGGATACAATTGTAGTAGAACCCTGGAGAGCTGCATCTTTTCCAATTATTAAAGATTTAATTGTAGACCGCTCTTCTTTTGATCGTATTATAGAACAAGGTGCTTACATCACCGCTAAAACAGGTACAGCACCAGAGGCGAATGCTATTTTAATTCCCAAAGAAATTTCAGATCAAGCAATGGATGCTGCTGCTTGTATAGGTTGTGGAGCATGCGTGGCAACGTGTAAGAATTCATCGGCTGCTTTATTTACATCGGCAAAAATAAATCACCTAAATAAATTACCACAAGGAAAAGCTGAAGAACACCAACGGGTAAAAGAGATGACCTATCAAATGAAAGAAGAAGGTTTTGGTAGCTGTACATTCACAGGAGCTTGTGAGGTAGAATGTCCAGAAGGGATATCTATTACTAATATTGCTGAAATGAATGCAAGGAATTTTAAGGCAAAATTATTTGGATAACATTAATCTTTTAAAAATGAAAAATAGCAAATTTATACTTTTAGTATTTTTTTTAATTTTAGTAGTTAACGCGCAAGCGCAAACCCCTGAGCAAAAAGAGAGTAATAATAAAACGAGTTGGATTGAAGGCATAACTTCTGTTTTAACGCCATATGGAAGCTTACGTATTGGAGCTGGTTTTGCAGAAGAAGGTGAAATAGGAATTGCTAACAATGCGCCGCGAGCAGGTTTAAAATTAAAGCATGCTTTGAGTAATAAAGAAGACGAAAACTTTAATATTATTGGTCGCGTAGAGTTGGGGTTTAATCTAACTTCAAGAGATGACACAGTAGAGTTTTCAGTAGATCCAGGAGCGGGTATTGCGCAAGTTGGAGATGCTGTTTTTACGCGATTAGGATTTGTAGGAGTTACCTATAAAGACTTAGAGTTTACTTTCGGAAAGCAAAATTCAGTATACTATACTTTGGGAGCGAGTCAAGTGGATAAATTTCTAGCCTTTGGAGGTGCAGGAATTGGCGTTTGGAACATTGCAGATGGTGGGGTTTCAGGCACAGGTCGTGCAAATGAAGTTTTTATCTTAAAATATAGTAATAGCGGATTTACGATTGGAGCACAAGGGCAAGCAAGAAACATTTCAGAAAATAGCGAAAGCATTGACACCTATGGTTTTGCCGCTAATTATAAAATTGAAGGCTTTACCATTGGTGTTGGTTACAATAAGGTGAACGATGGCGTTGAAGATCCAGAACCTAATCAGGCAAAAGAGAACGATGAAGCTTTTGTGACTTCTGCTTCTTTTGAAAAAGAACGATTTACCATAGCCGCTTCTTATGCACTACTAAAACAACATCAACGATTAGGAGGTGTTTTTTATGATGCTTCGGGTATTGAATTTTATACCCGATATAAATTCTCCAATAATGAAAGATGGCACGCAGCTTTAGGCTTTAATTATTTAAAACCTGATGATGACGAAGATTTAGGTGATTTTGATAACAAGTTTGGTATTGTAGAAGTGGGCTATAACTTCAAGAAGTCCAGCCATATTTTTACATCGGCAAAAATAGACCAAAGTGAAAATACTACTGGAGATAAGAGGAATCAAAGTGTATTTGGAATAGGTGTAAAATTTGGATTTTAACATATAAAACTTATGAAATTAACCTCTTTAGAACAAGCGGTGTCTATTGTATCTTCTGGAGATCGAATATTTCTCCAAGGCGCTGCAATGACTCCAAATTTACTTATAGATACATTATGTAATCGTTATAAAGAATTAGAAAAGGTTGAGTTCATTTCTATCCACACAGATGGCGAGGCTAAATATTTAGAAGAACCATATAGTCGTTCTTTTTCCCTCTCCAGTTGTTTTGTAGGCAGTAATGTACGTAAAGGAGTAAATTCAAGTAGTGGTGATTATATTCCTATTTTTTTAAGTGAAATACATTGGTTATTTAGAAAGAAAACTTTTCCCTTGGATGTCGCTTTTATTCAAGTTTCTCCTCCAGACAAACATGGTTATTGTTCTCTAGGAGTCTCTGTAGATATTACTTTACCTGCAATAGAAACAGCATCAAAAGTAATAGCGTTAGTAAATCCGCAAGTGCCTAGAACGCATGGTGATGGAATTATTCATGAAAGTAATATTGATGTTGCAGTAGAAATAGATACCCCCATTCATGTAGCATATACTTCTGAACCTTCAGAGACTGAAGCTCAAATAGGTAAGCACGTTGCTGGTCTTATTGAGGATGGCGCTACTTTACAAATGGGCATAGGTAATATTCCTAATGCTGTATTACATAATTTAGCAAGTCATAAAGGATTAGGGATACATACCGAAATGTTTTCTGATGGAGTGCTACCACTTATTGAAAAAGGAGTGATTACTGGTGAAAATAAAAAAGTAAAACCAGGAAAAGTGTTAACTACATTTGCTGTAGGATCTCAAAAATTATATGATTTTATTGATGACAATCCGTTAGTGCATTTTAAGGAAGCTGCCTATACTAATGAGACTTCTATTATAAAACTCAATCCTAAAATGACAGCAATTAATAGTGCTATTGAGATTGATTTAACTGGGCAAATATGTGCAGATACTATAGGGGCATATCAATACTCTGGTGTGGGAGGACAAATGGACTTTATAAGAGGGGCATCACTTTCTAAGGGTGGAAAACCAATTATCGCTTTACCCTCGAGAACAAAAAAAGGAATTTCTAAAATTGTGCCCCAATTAAAAAATGGTGCTGGTGTTACAACGACTCGTGCTCATGCGCATTATATCGCTACAGAATTTGGTGTAGTAGACTTATTTGGTAAGACATTAAAACAACGAGCAAAAGCACTTATTAATATTGCACATCCTGATGATAAAGAATCACTAGATAAGGAATTATACAATCGATTTAAAAATTTTTAAAAAATGAAGTATATTTTAGTTACACTACTATTTTTTTTGTTCCATTTTGAAGTAATGTCTCAAGAGGATAAAGAAAATACTTTAAAAAATCGGTTTAAGTTTTTTGAAGTAAAATCTCATGGAGGTGCTTTTCTAAAGTCTGATAATGCATTAGGGAATAGTGGGATATTAGATAATGGGTATGGAGGTGTGACTATAAAATTAGGATGGCAACCTATAAGTCCCGAAAGTTGGTCTAGCCGCTTCAGTTATCCTTCTTATGGTATTGGTTTATATTCTGGATTTTTGAGCGATGCCGAAGTCTTTGGAAACCCAAATGCAGTATATGGTTTTATTAACTTTCCTATTTCTCTTCCAGAAAAAAAGAACGTATTTAGTATTGAAGCATCTTTAGGACTTACTTATAATTTAAATCCTTATGATTCAGAAACTAATCCTGTTAATAAAGCAATTGGAGCACGAGCCGCCGTATATTTTAATGTCGATTTTGGTTTTGCCTATAAGTTTACCAGAGAGCTGGACATATTGTATGGTTTTGATTTTACTCATTTTAGTAATGGTTCAACGTATCAACCTAATAATGGTCTTAATCTCTATGGTCTTAATTTAGGATTACGTTATCATTATAATGCTGCGCAGTTTGAAGTTGATAAAGATATTTATACAAATAACTTATTACCTGCTAGGTTTAGAAGACCTCTCAGAGCCGAGCGTAATAAAAAACCAGAAAGTGCCATAAGTATTTTTGCTGCAGGAGGGTTTTCTCAAAGAAAAAAAGATGCAGGTACAGAAATATTATACGGTACTTTTTCGAGCGTATTAGATTACGAATATCAGTTTAACGAAATGCATTTGGTAAATGCTGGGGTTGATTTGTTTTTTGATAACCGACTCAGGAGCTTAGATGTTTCTGAAAGGTTTATAGCAGGAATCCATGCCGGATATGATTTTAACTTTTGGCGTTTTGCTATAAAATTCCAATTGGGGACTTATTTAACAGATGATAGAGGTAAAGGCACATTTTTTATACGACCTGCTCTAAGGTATCATATTTCAAAAACCGTCTTTGCTCAAGTTGGACTTAAAACATTAGCAGGAGGCGCTGCAGATTACATTGAATATGGTATTGGAATTAAAGCTTTTAAATGGTAGCAACTAATTTACCCATTTATAAATATATACTGTTTGCCTATACCGAGTTTTATTTGGACCATTAAATAGGCCTATAAAATGAAGATGTAAACTAAAAAAATACGATGGATTTTTTCGATATTCTTGATATACTAGGCACGATTGCTTTTGCTATCTCTGGCGCATTAGCGGCAATAAAAAGAGAAATGGATCTCTTTGGCATCTTTATCGTGGCATTTGTTACGGCTTTAGGTGGCGGTATTTTAAGAGATGTCTTTATAGGAAACACACCAGTTTGGTGGATGGAACATTTCTATGTGATACATTTTATAAGCATCTCTGTTGTTTTGGCCATACTATTTCGAAACAGTATTTTTTTTTTAACGAAATCTCTTTTTATATTCGATACCATTGGTCTTGCCATATTTACAATTAGCGGTGTGCAAATTGGAGTTTCTGCAAATTTAGATCCAGCGGTAAGTGTGGTACTTGGAATTATGACCGGATGTTTTGGAGGTGTAATTCGTGATATTTTGTGTAACGAAATTCCAATAATTTTTAGAAAAGAAATTTATGCGCTAGCATCGCTCGCTGGAGCTATATGTTTTATCATTCTATACTCCTTTAATTTCGATAAAAACATATCTTATATAAGTACAATTGTTATAGTAGCATTAATACGAATTTTGGCAATAAGATTTAGTATTTCCTTACCAACTTATACGATCAAAAAGAAATAAAAACAGTCTAGATGGTTACTTCTTGACCCTCTCGGGCTAAAAAGCAATTTGGAAATCTTTTTTGACAGTCTTTTTCCATTTTACGCAAAAAATCATCATTATGGTCTGGATCATGATGTGAAAGGTACAACCTTTTCACTCCAGCTAATTCTGCTACTTCAATAGCTTGTTCCCAACTGCTATGTCCCCAACCTTTGTGGGTGAGTAATTCATCTGGAGTATATTGCGAATCGTGTAAGAGGACATCTGCATCTTTGCAAAAAGCAATCACCTTTTCATCTAAGGTATCTCCATGTTCTATATCGGTGCAGTAAACAAATACCTTTCCATTTTTTTCAAAGCGATAGGCATAAGCACCTCCAGGGTGTTGATGACTATTTACTGAGATTTTACCATCTTTAAAATCAACATGATCATCTTTAACAACTGTGAATGTAAAATTGGCTCCCATATTCTCTAGGGCTATAGGAAAGTAAGTGCTCTCGGTTTGTTTTGCCAATATCTCTTTTAGCTTATCTTTGGAAGGCGCTTCTTTTCCAATCAAGAAAAACTCAATTTCTTTAGAAGGATCATAAGCAGGATCAAAAAAAGGAAAACCTTGTATATGGTCCCAATGAAAATGTGAAAACGTAATATAAATTTTCTTTCCTTCTGGAAAGTTCATTTTATTCAGCTTTTTTCCTAAATTTCTAATGCCTGTACCAGCATCAAAAACGAGTATGCTTTCAGATGCATCATCACCGCTAATAGCTACACAAGTCGTATTGCCTCCAAATTCTTGAAAAGTAGGATCGCAAACGGGTATTGAGCCTCTAGTTCCGTAAAATGTAATCGTCATAAGCAGATTATTTTTTTCTAAATAAAAGCTGAAAAGTGATGCTTACTGGTTAATATTTTTTATTTCATTTTTATAAGTTTCTAAATCGATGCTTCCTTCTATTACATCCAATGATTTTGCAACAATGTATTTTACATTACTTGGAGTAAACCCAACTGCCTTTGCCATACGTTCAAGCCATAGTGTTTGCTTATTCCCAGTTATAGTAGCATCATCGGAAATTAATTGCGTTAGTGTGTACATACTCTCCAGTCTTTCATTGTGAGTATTTGTAGGTTCAAGAGGAAAACTGAGGTAGTTTTCCATTATATAATCATATTCATCACTAGGGATTTCTAGTTTTTTTGCTAAATGATTGAGAAATGTTTTTTCTTCTTGTGAAACGTCTCCGTCTCTAAGTGTTATTTTAACCACTGCACCAAATTGATAATGATACTTACTCTTTGATTCCATAATATCGTATTAGTATTTGAATAACTTAAAATTACCTATAAGAAAGAACTTGGTAATTATCTTTTAGGTTCAACTAATAAAATTATAAGTATAACTATGAAAATTATTAAAGCATTATTTGTTATCGCCTGCATTTTTTCAATGTCAAGTGTAAATTCTCAAAATCAAGATCAGACAGAAAAGAAGGACGATAAAGTGCGTCTTTTTACAATGGAAGAGTATTCTAATTTGCACCTATGGGTTGATAAAACAATTCAAGAAATAGGGATGAGTAATGAATTAAAAGAAAAATACGAGACCTTATTTGGCTTTCATTTAGACAAAATAGGACGTCTTGAGGAAAATGAGACAGAATTAACTGCTTATGAGTATCTTAAAGGAATGAAATTGCAAATTTCTAAATTAAATTCGAGTGTTGCACCTTTATTATCTTCAGATCAAAATAAAAAACATTTAGATCTCATGATGGACTTTGAGAGAATTCTTACTAATAAATTAGCTTTAAAGAAATCATAACTTAAGAACAAGGAATTATTCAATTTTTGCACTATTTAAAGTTTAGTCATTATATAAAGGCTAGTTCTGAAAAATGACTGAATTTAAAAATTGATTTTATACAGATAATTGAGGGATCAAATTTGATATTTAATATCCTTAATTATAGAAGTATATAACTCTAATATTTTAGTATAATCAATATTATTTTGATATTCTTTTAACATGAAGTGCTTTCATTTAGTTTAAAGTTAATATATGATTGTAGATGAAAGGGAAACATTAATTCTCGCTGTTCTTGTTTTATTTTTAGGAAAATACGTAAATAAGCGAATTAAATTTTTAAGGACTTACAATATTCCAGAACCAGTTACAGGCGGTATTATAGCTTCCATTTTAATTTGTATAACTTTTATTGTGTTTAAAATTAAGGTTAATTTTTCTTTAGATCAAAGAGATGCGTTGCTTGTTGTTTTCTTTACTTGCGTAGGTTTGTCTTCTCGATTTGAAACCTTACTCAAAGGAGGGAAGCCTCTATTAATGATGCTTTTAATAGCAATAGGGTATTTATTTATTCAAAATTTTACTGGTATTGGTGTCGCATTTCTAACACGTATAGATACAGCAAACGGTCTTATAGGAGGATCTGTTGCGTTAAGTGGAGGCCACGGAACGGCAATAGCTTGGGCGCCTACATTTATGAAAGATTATGGAATTACAAATGCTATGGAAATTGGCATTGCTTGTGCCACATTTGGTCTCGTTTTAGGGGGTGTAGCTGGTGGGCCAATAGCCAATTTTCTTATAAAAAAGCACGATTTAAAGTCTTCCAGCGATAAAGCACTTAGTGTAGGAATACGTAATTCCCAAGAAGAAAAAATTAATGTTGATACTATTTATTCCTTTGTTTTAATTCTTTGTATTGCAATAGGAATTGGAATCTATCTACATAAATTTTTATTGAGTGTGAATGTGCAATTGCCTTTATTTGTGCCTTGTCTTTTTGGAGGTATTTTATTAACAAATACAGTCCCTCTTATTTGGAAAAATGTTTATTGGCCTACAGATAAGCCTGTGATTGGTCTCGTATCAAATTATAGTCTGGGTCTCTTTTTAGCTATGTCGTTAATGAGTCTTCAATTATGGACACTTGTAGATTTGGCCATTCCAATTATTTCATTACTTATAGCTCAAGTCTTTACAGCGTCATTGTTTACTGTATTTGTAGTCTTTAGAGTATTAGGTAAGACATATGATGCAGCCATTATGGCATCTGGTTACGTTGGCTTGGCACTTGGAGCGACACCTACTGCAATTGCAAATATGACAGCCGTAACAAAGAAATATGGTGCATCACCTCAGGCATTCATTATCATTCCGCTTATTGGAGCATTTTTTATAGATATAGCTAATGCTGTGATCATAAAGATTATGTTTACTTTAATTGGGTGATCTTATAAATTATCTAAGTGGTAGAAGTTAATTTTAAATAGTTAGTAATAATGTTATTTATTGAGTTCCTTAATACAAGACAATTCTACCATTTTACCAGCCATACAAATCCCTGCCATATTATCAAGTAAGGTGTAAGTAATTGAAACTTTTACATCATCTTCTTTTTCAATATCAAAACTATCAAGATTAATAGGTATAATTTTTTTATTATTATCAAGTTCAATAACCCAAGAACAGCCATCTAGGTTTAAGTTAACTAAAGTTCCGTTTATACCATTTGGACAGCCTTTATCCATTTTACAAGATGTTAAAAGGACAGTTGTTGCGATAAATAATAATGTTTTAGCTGATGTCATTTTAAAAATTAGTTAAGGTTATCTTTTGTCTTAAATCGCGCTTTTGCCAAATAGAATCCAGCCAGAAAAGGGATGCTAAAAAGTAATACAATAATAATTATTGCGACTAGTATAACAATCCAAGCAACATCTTTTATAAGTGTAGCAATGCTTTTTGTACTTGTGTCAATCATTTGCTCTCCTGTTGCATTGACATCGCTTACAAGTAATTTTCGCTGCGCATCGAGATAGAGTTGCATTCTTAAGCGTTCGTCTGCTAATTTATAGAGAGAAGCATCGAGACCACCATTCAGCTCATTTATTAAGGGCATTAATTCGGTTCGCATATTAGCACTCATATTACCCAATAGTTCAGGAGAGTTTTCTGCAACATAAGCAAATCGGTCTAACATTAAGTTTATAGAATCTGCTCTGGCAAGAAAATCGTCTGACGGGTTAGCACGGTCCCATTCTAAAGAAAATCGTTCTTTTTCCCAACCTAATTGTTTTCCCAGAAGCTCACTTGTAATTCCTATTCGATCACCTATGTCACTTAATGCCTCTGCTCCAGAGCCTATGGTACTTACATAAACGGTATCTGCTACTCCAAGGTGTTTAGATAAAGGAGAGAGAATGTTTGCTCTTGGAAAATCAAAAGAAGTTACTGGGTTTTCAGATGCGTATTTATTTACAAAAGATTCTAGCTCTTTATAACGATCTGCTTTTAAAAGTGTTCGAGCTATTTCAGTAATTCTATTTTCGAGTTGAACCCCTTTTTCTTTTACTAATATATGGTCGCTACCTATAAACTCCTTGCCCAGATTAGATTCCATAACATCTTTAAGCTGCTTGCAAAGTACCCAGGTGTCTACCAAAGCCAGTTCTGGTACCGCCTGAAAAGCGGTTTTGCCAGAAGCTGCCACAATCCCTTTTTTAAATGCAATTGCATTTAATTTTATGTCAATATCGCTAGTATTAGCAATAATAGTATCAGAGACGGCAATAATATCACTTGAGAATTCCCTCTGAAATGCTCTAACAGCAATACGTGTATTCAATAAATTTTTAGGAAGTGGCTCTTCCTTAGATTCAATAGTGAATTTTAGTAAAGAGCAACTTGATAATAAAATAAGTAATCCAAAAGTGAGCCCCCTAGATAGGTGTTTTTCTGCATAATTTATAGATATATTCATTGAATTGAGTTTAATAATTAGAAAATAAGATTCACATCATTCATCGATAGAAAAATTAATTATAATGAACCATTTTAAGCATTAAGCTATTCATAAAACTAATCCCCTTTTTTATAAACGAGTAAAACATTTTTATTAGCATCGAGTAACGATAATTCGAGATTCATGATTTGATAATAATGTGTTTTTTTCAACAATTCTAAATACGTATTTACCGCTCCCATATTTGGGCAGCGCATTTTAGTTCCTCCCATAATACTGAACTCTAATTCAGAGTTTGTTAAGTTTTCTATTTTTCCAAAAAATTGATTACAACCATCATTTCCTAAGATTTTTTTTTGGGTAACCTGGAATTGAAGTTGGGGTCTTTTTTGTGTCGTTTCCGAATAAGAAATATCTTCGATTTTATGTAATATCCAGATGTCATGTAAAAGAATAGAGGTTTCAGTGCCTCCCTTTTCTTTTGAGTCTATAGTATTTGATTTTGAACCTTTTTGACAGGATATACATAATAATATTATGAGTGCATACTTGTATAAATGAAGGTTTATTCTAAAAAAAATCATCATAAATTCAGCATTTTTTGTTTTTTTCTAATTCCATGAGGGAGTTTTGTCTTTTTTGAAAACGTCCCCATTTCTTAGTTTTATTTTAATTACTGCACCAAATTGATAACGATTCTTACGCTCTGAATCCATAATATCGCAGTAGTATTTTGAATAACATAAAATTACAGGTATGGAAGATCTTAGTAATTATCTATTAGGTTCAACTAACAAAATTTAAAACACCTTTATAATGAACTTTTTCAGACTAAATGCGATTTTGAGGAAAACATGATTTTAAATCTAGTTTTATTTCATTTATAGATAAAGCATTGAAGTTAAATATGCTACGAAAAACAATTACGATTTGGAAATACAAAAGCGAATGACCTATTTTGGTAAGTCGCATTATATAAACTTTTAACACTAATAAATATTTTAATAAAGTATGAAAATCCCTCTTACATTCATATCTATCTTTTTTCTACTTCACTTTAGTTTTGCACAAGACATCACAATAGGAATAGTAACCGATAAAGATTCTCCCGAAGTTCAGCCTTTATTTGAACAATTGAAAACAGAGATTAGAGCTGTTGTGGGGCAAGGTAAAGTCGTTGAATTTTTAAAGCCTCTTGAAAATAATTATAATTTAGAAACGGCAAAAGCGAATTACCAATCTTTAATGAATGGTAAAGTAGATATTGTTATATCGTTTGGAGTTATAGATAACATTGCATTGTCTCAACAAAAGACATATACAAAGCCAACAATTGTTTTTGGGGCGATAAATTCAGATTTTATAAATCTTTTGCCAGAGCAAAAAACAAGTCAAATAAATAATATCACATACATTATAACGCCTTTATCTTACAAGAAAGATTTAGAAGCTTTTAAGTCGCTATATGATTATAAGAATATTGGAATAATAGTAGATGATTATATGTCGAAAGCGCTGCCATTAAAAACGTTTTTTGATTCGCATTTTACAAATGAAGGGAAGCAATACAAACTCATTACAGTTTCAGAGGCAGGACTGCAATCTGATACATTTGATGGATTAGATGCTATTTATTTAGCAGGCGGTTTTCAATTAAGCGATACAAAATTTGATAGTTTAGTTGACGTTATAAATGAAAAAAAACTGCCTTCGTTTTCGGCTAGTAGAATAGAAGATGTAGCGCGTGGTATTTTAGCCACCAACCAACCTAAGACCAACTTAGAGCAATTTTTTAGACGTATTGCCTTGAATGTTGAAGCGATTTCTAGCGGGACAAATGCATCAGAATTACCACTGTTTTTGGAGTATAAAAACAAGATGACCATAAACGTTAATACAGCAAAACAAATTGGCTTCCCTTTACGCTATGCCATGTTGGGTTCTGCCGATTTTATTGGAGGAAACGCAAAGCCAAGTACTCAAAACGCACTGTCTATTTTAGATATTATGAATGGCGTTTTAGATAAAAATCTAGGCTTATCATCTGCTAGAAAAGGTGTGGATTTAACCCAACAGGATGTTAAAATTGCAAAAAGTGGCTACTTGCCCAACGTAACCGCTAATGTTTACGGTATTTATTTAGACCCTAGAGTTGCTGAAATTTCTAATGGTACAAATCCTGAATTTTCAACATCAGGAGCTATTGTTGCAGAACAACTCATTTACTCTGAAAGTGCATCAGCCAACATCGACATTCAGAAAGAACTACAAAAAGCACAACAAGCAACCTATAATGCCAGTGAGTTAGATGCTTTATTAAATGCCTCAGTAGCCTATTTTAACACTTTAATTTTAAAGACAAACGCTACGATTCAAAACCAAAACCTTCAGCTTACCAAGCGTAATTTAGAATTGGCAGAACAAAATTTTGAAGGAGGTGCTTCTGGTAAGTCAGATGTGTTGCGTTTTAGAAGCCAATTGGCTCAAAATACACAAAATCTTATAGATGCAGGAAATCAATTAAAGCAAGGTTTTTTCACCATTAATCAGTTAATGAATATTTCCATTAATAAGGAGATAGATATTGAGGATGCGGTATTATCTGAAGGGGTATTTAAAAATTATAAGTATGAAGACTTCTATGTTATTTTAGATAATCCAAGATTACAACCAGCGCTTATTGATTTTTTAGTAGAAGAAGCTAAAAAAAATGCACCAGAATTAAAAAATATAGATTATAATTTAAATGTCACTGAGCGTAATTTTAGATTAAATGATTTTGGACGTTTCATTCCAACAGTCGCTTTACAAGGTCAATATAATTTAGCGCTTTCACAGTCTGGAAAAGGATCTACTCTTCCTGCAGGTTTCCCAAATGCTCCAGACGGTACTTACAATGTAGGTTTAAATGCGTCATTACCTATTTTTAGTCAGAATCAAAGAAATATAAACCGCCAGACAGCCAAAATTCAAAAAGAACAACTGGGATTTGAGAAAGAAAATATTGAATTAAATATTGAAAAGAATGTCAACGATATCATTCTAGACTTAATTAGCGAGATTGCTAATATTGAAATTTCTAAAATCGCAGAAGATACGGCGAAAGAAAGTTTAGACTTAACGCAAAACGCCTATAAACAAGGAGCTGTGCCTGTAATACAGCTTATAGATGCACAAACCAATTACTTACAAGCACAATTAGGAAGAGCAACTGCTAACTATAATTATTTACTAACATCAATGCAGTTAGAGCGTGCTATTGGGTATTTCTTTTTAGTACATACCGAAGCTGAAAATCAACAATTTATCCAAAATGTTAACGCTTATATTTTAAGCAGAAACTAATTCATCATTATTATGAAAGTTAAAAATTATACATTAATTACACTATTAAGTTTAATCGCTTTTGTGTCTTGTAAAGAAGAAGTAAAAGAGAAAGAAACGGTATTAAGACCAGTTAAGTTTGCTGTTGTTGGAGATGTAAATACTCAAAAAATAAGAACCTTTAGTGGTGTTGCTAAAGCAGGTGATGAAATCGAATTGAGTTTTAGAGGTAGTGGGGTGATCACTAAAGTAAACGTGGGTAAAGGTCAAAAAGTAAAAAAGGGAGACCTTATTGCAAAACTAGATAATGTAGAAGCGAGTTTGGCATATGAGCAAAGCGTATCGGCTTTAAAAAGTGCGCAATCTTCAATGAACACTTCTAAGTCTAACTTAAACCGCGTGAAGTCTTTATATGAAAAAGGAAGCAACTCGCTAAGTGATTATGAAAGTGCTAAAAATTCGTATCAAACGGCTTTAGATCAATACGAATCAGCAAAGCGTAACAAAAGTATTCAAGCAACACAGCTTAGTTATGGTGTAATTAGAGCACCAAAAGCGGGGTTAATTGCAGATACCGATGGTGGTGTTGGGGAGCGTGTTGCTGCTGGTCATAAATTTGCGATTCTAAATGCAGGGAAAGAAATAAAAATTGAAGTAGGCTTACCTGAAACAGTGGTTAATAAAGTCGTTGTAGGCATGAAAACGAAACTACAATTTTCTGCTTTAGAGGGAAAAGAATTAACAGGTACGGTTACCGAGGTCGCACCAATTATAGATGCAGATGCTGCAACTTATAAAACTTCTATAAGTGTGGATACGCCTTTAAATGCTATTAAACCAGGAATGGCCTCTAGTGTTACCTTTGATTTTACAGATGCAAACGCAACTGCAGATAAGTCATTAATCATACCCCTAAAAGCAGTTGGTGAAGATGGAAAGGGGCGTTTTGTATTTATCATCACCACTAAAAATGAAACTACTGGAACTGTCAATAAACGTTACGTTGAATTAGGAGAACTTACGACTGATGGTTTTAAAGTAAAAAAGGGATTAGCAAATGGTGATAAAATTGCAACTGCTGGGCTACAAACTTTACTTAACGGTCAAGACGTAAGATTAAAATAATAACGATCAACCAAAATAGTAACTATGAATCTTACCGAATTTTCAATAAATCGTAATCGTGTTGTTTTAAGTATTCTAACTGTAGTTATGGTTATGGGTGCTCTGTTTTATACCTCACTATCTAGAGATAGTATGCCGCCTTATACGATTAGGGTAGCTTCAATTGTATCTTCATTTCCTGGAGCCAGTCCAGAACGTGTTGAAGAATTAGTTAGTGATAAAATTGAAAAAGTAGCGCAAGAATTACCAGAATTAAAAGTGGTAAAAAGCACCTCTCGTACAGGACTTTCTGTAGTTCAAGTTGAACTTAAAATGGAAGTTTCACCAGAAGAATTACAACCGGTTTGGGATCGTTTACGTCGTAAATTAAGTTCAGTAGAAGGCTTGCCTAATAATGTACACCCTCAGTTAAAAGATGATGGTATTGGTGAAGTTTTTGGTATTGCAGTTGGTCTAATTTCTGATGGGTTCGCTTATACCGAAATGAAAGATTACGCAGATGATTTAAGAGATGATTTAATTAAATTAGAAGATGCTGCAAAAGTAGAGTTAAATGGTGAACAGAGTGAACGTGTTTTCGTAGAGTTTGAAAATACCAGACTAAAAACATATGGATTAACAGCTAATAGATTACAAAACCTCATAGCCAGTACTAATATTCTAAGTTCTGGAGGAACAATTAATGTAGAGACAGAACGTATTATTTTAGAACCAACTGGAAACTTTAACGATGTAGAATCTATTCGCGAAATGTTGATTCCCGTTGGTCAAAGCGGGCAAGTGGTAGCACTTAAAGATATTACGAGTATAAAAAAAGGATACATTAATCCTCCAACACAAAAAGTGCGTATTAATGGTAAGGATGCCATTTCGTTACACGTATCTCTTAAAGATGGCGCTAATATTATCAAACTAGGTGAGGAAATTGATGTGGTGTTAGAAGCTTGGAAAGAAAAATTACCTGTAGGTTTAGAATTGTCTAGGTTAGCATCAATAGATCAATACATCGATTTAAAAATTAGCGATTTTATTGGTAATTTATTGCAGGCAATAGCCATTGTATTGGCAGTGATGTTATTCTTTTTAGGATTAAGAACGGGGTTAGTCATCGCCAGTTTAATTCCAATTGTAACCATTACTACTATAATGATTATGGGATTAATTGATGTTGGATTGAATCAAATTTCTCTAGCCGCATTAATTATGGCATTGGGTATGATGGTAGATAACGCCATTGTGGTTGCCGAATCGGTTATGGTAAAAATGGAAGCGGGTATTCCTGTTAAGAAAGCTGCGATAGATTCTTGTTCAGAATTATTTACCCCTTTATTAATTTCAACATTAACAACATCGGCAGCGTTTTTAGCATTCTTTATGGCAGAGTCTGTTATGGGTGATATTATGGGACCAATTTTCGTGGTAATTACCATTGCTTTGTTATCTTCTTGGGTTATTGCTCTAAGTATCGTTACGCTATTTTGTGTGTTTTTCTTAAAAGTGAAACCTAAAGAAGAAGGAAAAGTTAATTTTTTAGATAAACTTATAAACGGGCTAAAAAACAAGTATAAAGACCTTATTTTAATAGCTTTATCTTGGAAGAAATCGGTTTTAGTCTTAATTGTTTTCATGTTCTTTTTATCCATTTTTGGTTTTGGGCTGTTAAGCTTTGTGTTCTTTCCAGATAGTGATCGTAATATGATTACTGTAGATGTTAATTTGCCAGAAGGTACCAATATTGAAAGTACTACGGCCGTTGTAAAGTCCCTTGAAAAATTTATGCTTACTGAGTTAAAAGTAACAAGCGATAAACCAGACGGTATCGTAGATTGGTCGGCATATATCGGTGAAGGTCCTTCGGCTTATGATTTAGGATATAATGCAGACGAAGCAAATTCAAATTATGCGCACATCTTAATAAATACCTCTTCTTTCTTAGTGAATAACCAGATGATTGAGAAATTAGATGCCTTTGGTTTTGAAAATTTTCCAAATGCAGATATTAAAGTAGGATTACTTGGTTCTGGCGGCGGCGGGACACCTGTAGAGATTGAAATTTCTGGAGATGATCCAGATCAATTAGCAAGTATCGCTGCGGCCATTAAAGCCCAATTATTTACCATTTCTGGTACAAAAAACATTAAAGACGATTGGGGCCCAAAGGGCAAGAAATTTGTTATTGATATAGACCCAAACAAAGCGCAAACTGCGGGCGTTACTAATCAAGATATTGCGACGTCTCTGCAAACTGTTTTAGATGGTTTTCAAGCAGGGGAGTATAGAGAAGGTGATAAATCTATTCCTATTGTAATGAAGAGCGACCAAAGTAAACAGCAATCGTTATCTTCATTAGAAACTTTAAATATTTATGCACAAAATTCTGGGAAAAGTGTGCCGTTATTACAAGTGGCTTCAATTATTCCAGAATGGCAATATTCTAAAATTAAGCGTGTTGATTTAACGCGAACGATTAAAGTGTCAAGTGAATTAACAACTAACGGAAATGCTTCAGAAGTCACACAAGCCATTACGCCTTGGTTAGAAACACAAAAAGAAACTTGGGGAAAAGAATATAGTTACGAATTAGGAGGCGATGCTAAAACTTCAGCAGAAAACATGGGAGCAGTGGGTAAATATCTACCACTTTCGGCTTTTATCATTGTGATGTTGCTAATCATTCAATTTAATTCGTTTAGAAAAATGGTCATGATCGTTTGTACAATTCCGTTAGGCGTTATTGGTATGGTAATAGGCTTATTATTATTTGGTGTCCCATTCGGGTTTATGGCGTTCTTAGGTGTGATTTCATTAGCAGGAATTGTAATAAATAATGCAATTGTACTTATTGATAGGGTTGAAGTAGAAGAAAATGAGTTGAAACGTTCACCTCAAGATGCTGTTATTCTTGCTTGCTTACAGCGTTTTAGACCTATTTTGCTAGCTACTTTTACTACGGTTTTAGGGCTTGTTCCTCTATACTTAGGAGGAGGAGCCATTTGGGAGCCTATGGCTGTAACCATAATGGTCGGTTTACTTTTTGGTACTGTAATTACACTATTGTTTATCCCTTGTTTTTATAGTGTGTTGTACAAAGTAGACTACAAGAATTACAAATTTAACAACGAACTTTTAGATTAATTAAAACCATTACTTATTATTTTGAATTATACAAAAAACATAACATTTTTTATTTTATTAGTATCTGTTTTTGGATGCAAAACCATTAAAGTAGAAAAAGATTGGCAATCTGATGACTTTCAACAAATAAAAACGAAGACGATTTTGGTAGCCGCTAAAAGCCAAAATATTAAGACAAGAAAGGCTTACGAATCTGCTATTGCAAAAAATCTCGAAGACAATGGGATTAAAGCTGTTCTGGCTAATGAGAAATTTCCTAATTTACAAGATAAGGCGTATACTGAAGCAGAAACTAAAGCACTTATAGCTTCTTTTGAGAAGGAAGGAATTCAAGGGATATTGGTGACATCTTTAAAAAACACTATGGTTCGCACCAATAGAAATGAACAGTCAAAAATTGAAGATATTCCTTTTGATTATAGCCGTAGAGGCGTTTTTACTTTTATTGGGTATAACGAGCTTAAAAACTTACCTCCAGTAGATCCTCAAGATTATGAAAAAAAACCTTTTACAGAATTAGAATCTACGGTTTATGTTTTAGAAGCCATGTTATATGATATTAGCTTAGAGAAAGACAAACAATTAATTAGTATACAAACTGTAGAAGTAACAGATCCTACTTCCGGAAATCAGGTCTTACAGAAATTTTCCAAATTGATTACAAAGCAATTCAAAAAATAAAAACATGCTTAAAAAAGCATACCCATACCGTTTCGAACTTTTTTTATTTAGTCAGGTTGCTATTCTTTTTGGGTCTTTAATTATTCCTCCAGTAATTTTTGAAACCATTATTTCTCCAATTTTATTTTTGGTGAATCAGTTGGCAGGTATTGTCCTTATTTCTAAAAAGAAAAAGTTAATGTGGTTTTTTGTATTGCTTCTAGTCGTCTCTGGAATTGTCTTTGGAGCTGAGTTATTGGATGATTCTAAACACAGGTCGCTAGCGTTACTTAATATGGGAATTTCATTCTTGTTCTATTCTATAGTAACATTTGAGATCGTACAGCAAGTATGGCAAAGTAAGATTGTAAATAAGAACGTTATTTTTGGATTAATAAGTGGGTATATTTCCTTAGGACTCATTAGTTTTTTCATTTGCCTTAGCATCGAGATGGTTTTTCCTGGTTCTTTTAAAGGGTTGGGAGTTACTATAGAAACCCCTAAGCTATTTACAGAGCGCTTAATGTATTACAGTTACATTACGTTAATGACCATTGGTTATGGAGAAATTGTACCTATTACGTCCTTGTCACAGAAAGCGGCCATACTTATTGGTTTGATGGGCCAATTTTATTTAGTAGTTTTAACTGCTATCGTTGTAGGTAAATACGTAAGTAATGCTAAATTAAGAGCGTAATTTAATTAATAGAACTAAACAAGATTGGAGCATTTAAAAATTAAAAATGGGATACTTTTATTGGTGTCCTCAGGTATTTCTTTTCTAATTAATACAAATAGATTTCTATCTATAGTTTATCCTAAGTTAGCCTATTTTGATGATGTAGAAGGCGATTCTATTACCGTTTTTATATTTCGATTAGTGGTGTTTACAATCTATTGTTGGTCGATTTTACATCTAATCGTGGGAAGTCCATATCGTTTTCTTTCTCAATTTAATAGAGCGATTAGATTTTTTATTTTCATTTTCATTATTACAATAGCTGCTAAGTTGTTTTACCACTTATTTTTGTGGGCACACGGTTTACTGTTATTTGAAATTATTGAACCAGAACTATCGGGGATAACTTATGTATGGGTGGTTATGGGAATTATCTCTGTGCTTATAGGTTGGTTGTTGCAATTTCAACAAAAACAGAAAATAAGTGCCATAGAAAAAGAGCGATTGATTCGAGCAAATATTCAAAGTGAATTATTGGCACTCAATAACCAAATCAATCCACATTTTTTATTCAATTCTTTGAATACTCTTAAATATATTATTCAGGAAAATGTAAACGATTCCATAAATTTTGTAGATGAATTAGCTTCTTTATATCGCTATATTCTTCAAAGCAGTGATAAAGGGCTGGTTACTTTACAAGAAGAATTAGAGTTTTTAAATACTTATGTTTATTTGATAAAAGCACGATTTGAGAACAATTTTATTATAAATATTGACCTAAAATGCCCTGCAGAAACGACGATGATTCCAATATTATCATTGCAATTACTTATAGAGAACGTGATTAAGCACAATGAAATTTCAGAAGAAAACCCATTAATTGTAAGCATCTATGATACTAAGGATGCCATTATTGTAGAAAATAAGATACAACTTAAGGTAGGATTTACGCAAAGTACTAATAAAGGACTTAACAATCTTTCTAGGCGTTATCAATTATTGAAAAAGAAAGACATCATGATTGAAAAAAACAATAATTTTAAAGTAAGCCTTCCATTAAATTGATATAAGCTTTATTCATAATTACACATAAATATAATATTGGTTTTAAGTATCATATCTGTATATTTTCATTATTTTTAACTATCCTTTAAATAAAATCATTTTGCGTGTTATAATTATAGAAGACGAAATTGTGGCTACTAAGTACCTATCTAAGATTTTAAATAAGATGGATCAGGAGGTAGAGGTGGTAAAAACTCTTGATAGTGTAAAGTCTTCTATTAAATATCTTAAAAAATACAAGGGCTTTGAGCTTATTTTTGCAGATGTACAATTGGGAGATGGTATTTGCTTTGAAATATTTAAAGAAGTTGCTATATCTGTTCCTGTTGTTTTTACAACTGCTTATGACGAATATGCTATAAAAGCATTTAAGTTGAATAGTATTGATTATATTCTTAAGCCCTTAAAGCAAGAGGATATTGAGTTTGCTATTGAGAAATATAAACAGGGTAAAATGAATTCTCAGAGTGCCTTAGACCAAATTACTTCTCTTATAAAGGTTCCTGAATCTAAACCTCTAAGGTGTATTAACACACTTTTGATACAAAGTAGAAGTGGCCTTGTCCCTGTTAAAGTGAATAAATTTTCGTTTTTCTATTTAGAATCAAATATTGTTAGAGGTGTTACCGCTTCAAATAAAAGCTATGTTATTGATAAAACAATTAGCGAATTAGAAGAAGGATTAAGCCCTGAGCTGTTTTATAGAGCTAATCGACAATTATTAGTGCACCATGATGCTGTAGACAGAGTCTATCATTATTATCATGGAAAACTTCGTATTTCGGTAGAACCTAATTTCGATGATACTATTATTATTAGTAAAGCCAAATCAAAAGACTTCAAAAACTGGCTAACTTCGTCATATTAGTTAAAAAACCGTTTCAAACTAGCATAAAGGCACTTCACTTTATGATATCGTCACTTCAATAAGGTTTTTTTTTAATCCAAACGAACGTACTATAATTTTAAAGAGGAAATTAAATTTTCTATCCCTTTTAATTAATCAATTAATGCGTTATAAAATTAGCTAAGAGTAGGTTTAGGTTTTTAATTAATCAATTATTAGCGAATTCCATCTGACCATTAATAAAATCGTTATGACAAATGAAACAGGATTTTTTTGTTTATCGGGTGTCCTTTTTACGTCCATTACTTAATTCATTAAAAAATAACAAAGTCAATCTTACTGCATTAATTCGAAGATGCGAAATTCGTTACTTTGACCTTACATTTGATAATAATTGTATCCCTTCTTTTGTGGTATATGAGTTTCTGCACGAGTTAAAAAAAAATATAGATCTTAAACTTTTATTTGAATCGACTTGTTATAACAAAGGATTTTATTATCAAAGCGACTTTGGCAATTATATACGAAATTGTCCAAATTTAAAAAAAGCATTGATGGACTTCACAGTTCTTAGTAAAATACGACAAACTAATTTGAGAAGTACTTTGAAAGTTGGGGGTGCGAATTCAACATTTACTTTTGAATTTATAGATAGAGCTTATATTGGGAAAAAAATAGCTGAGTTAACTACCTTAACTCAACTTTTGAATGTTTTTGAACGTTACTGTGAAATAGTTTTGAGTAGTCTCATTCTTTATGTTCCAGAAGAAAATATAGGTATTGTATCTGGAGTAGTAAGTAGAACGATTACTGTAATTGGGCATAGCGATTCTGTGTATCGTTTAGTTTTCTCTAATTCGTTACTTGTCGCGAGTAGCAAAATAGATTCGACTTTTACAGAGAACAAAAAGCTTAATTTTAAGTTAACGGACACAGTCACCATTGTAACAAAAGTAGTAGAAAGTTATGAATCTGGATATTTGCCCTCATTACAGGAGTTATCAAAGCATTTTAATATTTCAAGAAGTACGATGCGAAGAGTATTATTGACAGAGAAAACCCAATTTTCAAAAATCTTAGAAGACGTTCTTTTTATGAAGGCAGTCAGGCTACTTTCGGCATCCAATATGAATATCATTTTGATAAGCGAATATTTAGGATACAGTGAAAGTGCAAACTTTATTCGTTCATTCAAGAAATGGACAGGAATAACACCTGGAGAATATCGTGAAAGTAAGGTTTCAATACTTGAAACAAGTTATGAGAATTCGCTAATTACAGGCTAAAAAGTGCTAACATCAAAACGCTTCGTTAATTCCAAAATAAAAGCCATTATTGCCATCAATTCCAGAACCAATATCTAAACGTAACCAAGTGTCTTTATCTTTAAATATTTTGTAGCGCACTCCTGCACCTAAACTTGGCTTGATGTTGTTGATGCTAAAGAAATCTGCAGGTTCTTCAGCGACTTCTCCAGCTAATGCAAAAGCAGCCATAGTCCATCTGGGTTTAAAACGCCAACGGTATTCCGTCTGCGTCACGTACATCTGTTTATCAATAAAACGACCAAAAAAGTAACCTCTAGCTCGAGAGCCACCACCATAACTTGCTAAAGCTTGAAACGGAATGTCACCAAAATTACTTTCAGAATATAATTGAAAGGCTAATAAACTGTTTTTGCCAATAGGTAAGTATTCTCTTAGGTCTAGAATGAACTTGTTAAAGCCTTGTGTCGCTCCAAAAATCTCACTTGAAAATTGTGCTTTAGCTTGGTAGTAAAAGCCCTTATTTGGAGAACCAATATTATCCCGTGTATCATAATTAAAAAGAGCTCCCAATCCAGCGACAACGGTTCGCTTATTGCCAATAATGTTTTGAGTATCCAAAATACCACCGTCTTCTATTTCTTTAATTTCATGATTTTTAAATATAAACTGAAAACCAAAACTTAAGTCAGGAGGTAAACGCTTCATAAATGAAATATTTAAGGCGTGTGTTGTTTGATTGTAAGTTTCTTCGTTACTATCTGGCGTATTATTTCCAATACCCCAAAAAGAGTTTGGGTAGATTTCTAACAAATAATGAGCATCTATAAAATAGTTGCCTTCGCCTAAATAAATTTGCGGTGTCACTTCAAAAATAAGTTGTTTGTTTAATGTGTAAATACCACTAAATAAAATATTTGATAATCTGTTTTTGAACGTGTTTTCTTTTTTTAAGAAGAATAGTTGTCCGCCGCCGCCAAACCCAAAGCCTGTTTCGGGTGTGAAAAATGCAATTGGAATGGCAATAAGTTGGTAATCTTTGGTACTAGAAATAGTATCAGTTTTAATGACATTATTTTCATCTTTTCTTTGACTAAAAGAAGAAAAAGTAATGAGAAATAAACAATTGTACAAAAATATTTTTTTCATCTAAAAAAAGAAATCATCAAGAATAACATTAAACCCAAAAGAAAACGAAACATCATTTGAGTTAATACTTGAGTTAGTAATAGTTTGACTTGGCAAAGATTCTTGTTCAACACTAACCCAAAATAAGTTCACATTTAAACCTAAATCAAAAGCAACAAAATCATTAACAGCATAGGAGTAACCCACTCCAAGAATGACACCTATGCCACCACCTTCCCCATTTTCTTGAATGGATTGTATGGTCGTTTTATCTAGATACCTCACATAACCTGAAGCAGCAGTTGCAAAAAGAGAACCTGTACGATTATCATTTAAATAGTAATTAATAAACGGGCCAATGAAAAATGTTTCAGTAGTTCTTTCTACACTTCCGCTAGTACTATTTTTATTAGCTAGAAATTTACCGCCTAAAAGAAATCGATTTTTAACAAACCGACCTGTTTCTATATTAATACCGTAATTATTTGAGGTACTTTTAAAACTAGCATTTTTTACTTCGGTTGTGGTTGAACTAATGGTTCCAGATAATCCGGTAAGCCATCTTCCTTTGCGAAAAGGAGTTGTTATAGAATCATTTTTTGAATCCTGGCAGTAAATGGTACTAGTAAATAGAACCCCAATAAGCAGAATTACTATTTTAATACGATGAGTGTACTTCATTTATGGGTGTTTGTTTATAATACTAGATTATCGTTTAAGCTTAAGGATTCTACCATCACGTAGTATTTTTATTTCAAATGGGTCGTTCGGTTTTAAATGCTTGCCTAATGCTACTAACTTTAATAATGACGAATCTGTAAGTTCAAAATCGATGCCATTAAAAGCTAATATGATATCGCCACCAATAATCAGTTTTTGGGTATCAATAACCACTTCAGTATCACCTCCTTTTAACCCCATTTTGTGCAAAATAGAACCTGAAACCACATGTTGAACCAGCAATCCATATTCTTGAGGGACATTGAAAATTCTTTTTGTTTTTCCAGTTAATGGGTAGCCATCGAAACCTAACCAAGGTGTTCGACTATTTAGCATTAGATTTTTTGTAATATTAGAAGTAGCAGCAAACCCAATACCCTCGAAACCGCCAGATTTTGTTAAAATATTACTTACTACGCCAATAACTTCTCCTTTCATATTAAATATAGGACCTCCAGAATTACCTGTATTAATAGCGGCATCGGTTTGAATAAATTCTGCTTGAGTAAAAGGGTTATTACCTCCTTTCTTTTTTACTATACCACTCACATAGCCTGATGAAAGAGAATGACCGTAACCAAAAGGAGCTCCAACAATAAAAATTTGCTCGCCAATTTTTACCAAATCAGAATCTCCGAAGGAAACTGGAACTACATTTTTTTTTGGTGCATCCAATTTTATGAGCGCGACATCTGCAGTTTTGAAAGTGGTAATCACTTTAGCTGTAATAGTTTCACCATCTAGAAAGCGAACTTTTAAATGTTCCGCAGCATCCACAACATGAGAAGCTGTAATAATTTCAGTATCCGAAACCATAAATCCAGACCCTAAACTTCCAGTTTTAACCATTTTTGTTATTCCAGAGCTTGATTCTAATTTTGATTCTTGGGTGAGTATAACTACAACGGCAGGGTTTACCTTTTCATATAGTGCAGAGAGGTCTTGTGAGTAAATATTTAGACCGAAAAGACAAATAATTAGTATTATAATAGACTTCATGGGAAGTATGATTTTATAACAATTTAGTTCGGTTTAAAATTATGCTTCTATTGAAATATTCTCATTATCAATTAGGTTCAACATAATCTAAAACTGAGGATTGAAGAAATTGATCAATTGGAGCAAATTGATAGTTATTTTATAATTAGATATGATCATTTTTGTTAATATCTGATTTTGTAATACCAGATGTTGCACATTTATCTTTTTAAGTATTAACAATTACTGTATTGGGATACTATATTAACCATACATCAATAAAAAATGAAAAAAATTGACTCAAGAGTTTTAAGTATTGTAGAGAAAATAGAAAAAGTAATTATTATTGTTTTGTTGTTTTCATTACTGCTTGTTGTAGTTTATACAGCCATTGTTTTTCTTGGTTTACTGTTTACAGGAATATTAGGAGGTATAGAAAACTCGTTTACGAATGATAATAATATTTTGACACATCTTCATTCTGTATTTGGAGGTTTTTTATCAGTTCTTATAGGTATAGAACTACTGCATACTATTAAAATGTATTTAAAGGAGGATGTTGTTCATGTTGAAATCGTTTTATTAGTGGCTTTAATTGGAGTGTCTAGACATGTTATAGATTTAGATATAGTGCATTTAAAACCAATGACACTTTTTGGAATTAGTTCATTAATAATTGTGCTTTCTGGTGGGTATTTTTTAATAAAAAAAGGAATGAGACAGAGGAAATGATTGGTGTCGTTTTTTTAAGGTTTCAAAAAATAAAAAGAAAATATCATGAAAATAGAAATAAATTTTGATCCTACTCTTTTTAAAAGAGAATACATGTTAAACTTTGATATGTTATGGAAAATCAAAAATCAATTCAATTTCATTGTAATTTTTTGGGGAATAATATCGATTGTTTTGGGCTGGGCAGTTTTATCAGGAGGAAGTGAAATGGGGTATTTAATAATTGCTTTGTCTTTTATTATAATTATAGTAGCACTGGTTCTAGTTATAAAAAACAGGAGATTGAAGTCGCGATACTTATTAGGTATTCAGAAAGAATTATCAAGATTTGCTAACAGCAATGATAAAAGAATTTTATTTGAATTTTCAGACGATTATTTTCGATATAAAGACTACCGAATGGATGTAAAATATGCTTTTAAAGAAATGCAGGGGTTTCGTTTGGTAAAGGATTGTATACTAATAGATGTTTCAAGAGAGCGTTACATTACTTTTGCTCTGGATAAAAAACAATTAGATGTTACCACTCAAAATGAACTCATTGATTTGCTTAAAAGGGTTTTTAGGTAGTAGTTGAATTATTAGTTACTATTTTAGTAAATATGGAGTATTCTAAATTATCAAATTAGAGACCTAAATCCCATAGGATGTCCCAATAATATTCATTTAGACTTGTAAAAAGTATAGTAAAAGCAACAAGGTTATAAGTAGAATGTAATAAAATACATAGTACAATATTGCGATTGTATTTCAAATAGATTATTGAACAAAGAATCCCTAAACCTGTTATTGATATTTGCCCTAAAACCCCTTGCTCAGTATGCAAATAACCAAATAAAGCACTAGATATAACTATAGAAATTAATATTCCGATTTTGTTATTAATAAGATTGTAAATTCCTTCAAATAAAAATCTTCTAAAGATAATTTCTTCTATTATTGGAGCCCAAATAATCCCATAAATAAAGAAGAGATAAGAATAAAAATCATTTAAGTATAAATCAAAAACATAAGGGTCAATTTCTTCTTGAAATAGAAAACTTAAGATTGGAATGATTATTAAGAAAAAAGAGAGGGAGGCAACTAAACCAAACCAGAAAGCTATTTTAAATTGTTTTGTAGTAAACTTCTTTATTCCTAATTGTTTAATTAGGTCTTTTCCATTGAATAAATACAAAAATAACGTTATGATTAGACTTGTAAATATGGCGATATAGCTTGGAAGTAATACTAAGTTGATTAGAATTATAAATAAGATAATTGTTTTATCTTGATTTGTAAATACTTTTTGAATTGTCTTTTCCATTTTGACAAACCTGTTAAGGAATGTCTCAAAACTATGATTCCTAATTCATTGTATCATTATCAATTAAGGTCAAGACTGAAATAATTAATTTAATTCAGCACATTACCACTTCATTCCGTTGCTCTTCATTTCGGGCAAAGAGCTTCATTCACAAAAAATCTTGAACACAATCCTCACTTTTGACTTTTCATTGCGTTAATCCTTTCCGCTAGGCTGGAATGAAACACTTCATTCTCAAGTAAAAAGCGTGAATTACGTTCGCTTAATAGGAAAAATGTATTTGCATTTTGTTCTACTTCCTGTGTTTTTGTATTTCACAAGAGATTTAGACTCACATCCCAAGCCATCACCGTTATACCTTTTTTTGACAGCAAAATAACAACATTCAGCTTTGACCGACAGCATAACCAGGCTCATGCTTCACTCTTTTTATATGTCTAAACAAACCTAAATATTGAACAGCACTAAGCAACAAAAAGAAGGTAACAGTGACGGCTCTATGGGAAGTAAATCTAAAATAAATCTTATGAAATCTTACAAAATCAATAAAAAGGAAGCAGAACAAAAGTTAAAAAAACAACAAAAGGAAAACGCTCTGGATATAATAAGTAAATGAATAACAAAGCCTTTCTGAATGGTTCAGATAGGTAAATATTAATCTTTAAAATTTTTAAATTATGAGTACTCTAAAAAACAAAGTACAGTTAATCGGTAACGTGGGAAACGCACCAGAAATCACGAACTTAGAAAGCGGAAAAAAAGTCGCTAAATTCTCAATTGCTACTAATGAGTTTTATAAAAACTCGGAAGGAGAGAAGCAACAGGACACACAATGGCATAATGTTGTGGCTTGGGGAAAAATTGCTGAAATAGTAGAGAAATATGTTGGGAAAGGGAAAGAAGTTGCTTTAGAAGGTAAATTAACGTCACGGTCTTATGAAACCAAAGAAGGAGAAAAAAAATATGTTACCGAAGTGGTGGTAAATGAAATTTTGCTTCTAGGAATTAAAAGTGATGATAATAGCGATGCTACTGAATAATTAAAATTAAAAGAGGGTGTTCCTGTGGAAAGATGCACCCTCTTTTTCATTATTAACTTCTAAAAAGAAAATTACAATGAATGATAAAGTTAATGAAATAAAAATTAGTTACAGAAGTGGAATAAAATCGAAACATTGGGTGCGGATTTCAAATTCGTCCGATGCTGCTGAAATCCTATTTGAAAATTGGGATAAACAAACAATGGAACTACAAGAATCTTTTAAAATGGTGCTCTTAAATAACAGTAATAAAGTGAAAGGTATTTGTCAAATTTCAAAAGGTGGATTAACTGGCACATTAGTAGATTTACGTATCCTTTTTGCAACGGTTTTGAAGTCACTTTCGGTGGGATTGATTTTAGCTCATAATCATCCAAGCGGAAAATTAGAGCCAAGTAAAAATGATATTCAGCTTACCGAAAAAATTAAGAAAGCAGCATCTCTTTTTGACATCAAATTATTGGATCATTTAATCTTTGCTCCCGATGGTGATTACTACAGTTTTGCAGATTGTGGAATGTTATAATAAAAGAGATATGGTATATCTAAATTACACCAATCTCGATGAAGAGACACAGCAAAAATTATTATCCGATTCTAAACAAGATGTAGAGCATAAATTTGGAAGTGATTTGAAGAAGTACGCCAAAGAAAATTATGTGAATTACGACATTCTTTTGGAGGAAGAAGCAATGAGAAATTTATACAACTATAAATATGTGTTCAATATTTAGGAACTCAAATTTATTTAACTAGACCTTCGGTTTTCGAGGGTCTTTTTTTGTGACTCGTTTTTTGCAATTCGCAGTGAAAATAACATTCTATTGAGAAAAGGTTTAAAATTCATTTTTTTCAGTCTTAAAAATCAGCATTTACTTTTTAAGGATTTTAAAAGCTATTACATTTTTGATGTAATGGTATTTTTTTTGTCACGCTAAAGCGTGACGAAAAGGAATAGCAAGAGGGTAACACGCTGGCGCGATGTTACGATATTTATTTTTTTCAAAACACCAGTAAAATCAATAGCTAACAGCGCTTGATTGTTTTTAGTTTTGAGCTTATGATGTTGTTTTTTCAGAAAAAAAGCCAGCGGCCCACTAAAATCAATAAATTTTTTCTGAAAAAATGGATAAAGGATATGAAAAAGAACGGTTTGAGAAATTAGGAATTAAGGTGTCTGTGGCTATTAAATTTCGAAAATTTTGTAAAAAGATGTCACAATCACAATCGATGACATTGCTCTTAATGATTGATTTTTTTGAAGAAAATGGTATTTCTCCAGATGAATCTATAGGCCCGAAAATGCAAACATTAGAGTCACTAATTAAGAAACGAATTAATGGTGTGATTGCCATAATGAAAGACATTGAAAAACACCAAACGAAACCAACTGTAGCGATGATGCAATCTCTTTTTCAAGAAGCAGAACCTTCCAAGAAAGAACTGCTTTTAGAAAAGGAAATTCCCAAACAGAATAACGAGATACGCTTTAGAGAGAAGCTAGAAAATGATAACGAATTATAAAATATAGCTATGTATATCACGATAACGGCACAGAAACTAGGAGGTCAATATTCGCAAAGCTCGGGTGATTTTGTCGCGTATTTAGAGAAAGAAAATCAAGGTATAGAACATGAAGATATGGAGCACTTTTTTAATCAATATGGAGATGAATATAGCGCTTCAGAAGTTGTTAAAGAGATAGATAATAATACATCAAAACTTAAGAAAAAAGAACCTAAATTTTATTCAATTACAGTAAGTCCAAGTAAATACGAATTAAAGAAATTACAAAATAGTCGTGAAGATTTAAAACAATATACAAGAGCAATTATGAAAGATTATGCAAGCTCATTTAATCGAGAAATAAACGGACGCGCTGTGACTGTAGATGATATAAAATATTATGCAAAAATTGAACATAACAGAACCTTTAAAGGAACAGATAAACAGGTGAAAGAGAATCAACCATTTGCTACTAAAATACTAGAACTGAAACACCAAATACGAAGAATTGAAAATGGTCAAGACCTTGGAAATATTAAAAAATTAAAAGCAAAAGTTAGCAAACTAGAAATTGGTGCACCTCACCAACAAAATGGAAAACGGATTGTTCAAGGGATGCAAAAGGATGGAAATCAGAGTCACATACATATCATTGTAAGTCGAAAAGATATATCTGATTCGGTAAGTCTTTCACCTGGTAGTAAGTACAAAGCTTCTAATGTGATGATGAATGGAAAAGAAGTAAAGCGTGGTTTCAATCGGGATGCATTTTTCACTAACGCAGAGAAAACATTTGATACGACTTTTAATTATAAACGTAACTACGCCGAATCTTACAAATCCAAAAAGGACTTTATTAAAAATCCTAAACTGTATTTCTCCATTTTAATAGGTTTACCAACCAATGAAAAAGCGATCGCTTTTAAAATTTTGGGTAAGGCAGGTGTGCCATTAAATAGCATCCCAACGAGCCAAGTTCAGTTGGCATTAAAGACCATTAAATATTTAAAGCGAGGCTTAGATATCGCCATTAAATCAGGCTCAATAGGTATATGATATGGAATTACAAGGCATCACTTTTATTATAGGCATGTTGATTGGAATGGGTTTGGTGTTTTCAAGCGTATTTAAGTTGACGCGATATGCTTTTGTGATAAACTTTGCTCTTATCGTTGGCTGCCTTTTTATGCTTTTTAGATCCAGCGATTATTTGGTGCAATGGATTAAACAGATCCTTTATTTAGGTTGTCCGCTTATACTAATTAATACCGTATTGTATGTTTTTCTTCATAAAGACACTGAAATTTATGATGCCAACAATAGATATCAAGTGCAATTTAAAGTGCAGCGAGGAAGCTTTAAAATAGATAACATCAAACGAGGAGCATCTGTTATAGGATCAGCAGGAAGTGGAAAAACTGAAAGTGTCGTTTTTAACTTTCTGAGTCATTTTAGTAAACATCAATTTTGTGGTGTAATCCATGATTATAAGCATTTTGAAATCACCGAAATGGCTTACCCATTGTTTGAAAAGAATGGTATTGATTTTCGAGTGATTTCCTTCGATGATATTTTTCATCGCGTAAATCCAATTGCACCCAGGTACATGCAAAATGAGGAAAGTGTAAATGAAGTTGCCCGGGTACTTATTGAAAACCTATTGGAACAACGAGAATCGGGAAGTACAGGTGCGAGTAAATTTTTCAACGATGCTGCTGAAGGTTTAATTGGTGGATTAATTTGGAAACTGCGAACTACATATCCTAATTATTGTACCCTACCACATCTTATTGCTATTTATCAATTACTCGACACTAAAAGTCTTATTGCATTTTTGAGTACTAATACGACTTCGAGAGCGATGGCAGATGCTTTTATTAGTGGCAAAGATTCAGACCGACAAACAGCTGGAGTAAAAAGCACCCTGGCCAATGCGCTTAAGAAAATTAGTACGCAGCGTATCTTTATGGTGCTTTCTGCAGATGAGGTGCCTTTAGATATTAATAGCCAGGAACAGCCCTCAATAATCTCTGTAGTGAATAACCCCAAATATGAAACCGCTTACTCTCCAATTATAGCCACTATTATACACACAATTACTAAACAAATGAGTGTTCGAAATTCCAAACATTCTTTTTTATTGATGGAGGAAGCGCCAACGATTCGCTTATTAAATATGCATCGTATTCCTGCGACTTTGAGAAGTTACGACATCACCACTGTTTATGTAATGCAGGATAAAATCCAAAATGATATGATGTATGGTGACAAGGCGAGTAGGGCGATATTGAGTAATTTATCTTATCAATTCTTCGGAAAAGTAAATGACCCAGACACCGCTAAATACTACGAACGGTTTTTTGAGATCATAAAAAGTGAAACCACAAGCGTCAACAGAGGTTATAATCTAAATTTCGATACTCGTATTACCACTGGAGAACGTGAAGTTGCAAAAATAAGAGCTGATGTTTTTTTTAGATTGAAACAGGGTGAGTTTATTACTTTTGCAGATGGTGTGGATAAGAAGGTTCAGTTTAAGTTGTCTAAGATTGAGAAGCGATTGCCTAGGCAAGAGAAGGTTTATAATGATGTTGACTTACAGGCTAATTTTGATAGGATTTATAAAGAGGTTAGGACTCTTTTTGAAAATTGAATGGTCCAAATTCAACTTTACAATTATCTCTATTTTCATCTAGTTCTATGTATACACCAAAAGCATATCCTAATTGATTCATGTACTCATCTATCTTTTCGTAATCAAACGTTTTCTTTTTATTTTTCCAAGCCATCTTGATTTCAATTTCTAAAAGATTATTGTCTGTGTCTCTTTTGTGGACTATGATATCAGGATAAACATGACTGGAACCTTCTCCCGATTCCTCCCAATTTAATTTCTTTCCCATTAAGTTGCCTACAGCATCCACATCATAATCTCCTCTCATTCTATTATATTCAACATCTACATCATAACCTAGTTTTGAAAAATGAGATTCTAAATATATAGCAAGTTTATGAGATACGGCTCTTTCATTTATATCATAATTTCGTGATAGTAAAAATGAATCCCTTTCAAAAAGTATGTCAATAGATGCGATGATAATTTGGTTGATTTTTTCTTTTGTCATGATTATATTATCGCGAAGCTAAAGCCACAATTGGTTTCTAAATTTGTAAGCTTATTGATTTTTTCTAACTCTAAAGGCTCTTCAATTGGATAAAAAGTCTGTATTCTTAAATACTCTTTGCGAATCCCTCCAGCTTCATCTCTCCTAAATGGTCTAAACCAAATGGCGTATGGATTACTATTGAATTTTAAAAAAATTTTTCTTCCATCAAAACTTTTACTTTCAGGTTGTGATTTATAGCATTCTATGGTTTTTGATAAAAAATCAGGTACTTCCTTGAAACCAATATTACTATCAAAATGATATGATTTTCCCTGTTGATGTTGCTTTATATGAGCCGAATAATGTCTGAACATAGTATGTACATATGTAAAAGCATCAATAAGTATTTCAGACTGGAACTTCTAGAGAGGAAAAATTTGGAGGTAGATTTAAATATTTTGGTATATGTTTTTGAGGTTTTTGAACCTCTTTTTTTAGTAAACCTATTTCATTAGAATGGATTTTTTGAGTTTCCCGAAGAGTTTCAACATTAAGTTTTAGTGAATCAATTTCAATTTTAAATAATCTAATCAATCCACTATTCACAGATTGGGATAACTCATCATCAGTTTGCTTAATGATATTGATTAAGATTTTATTGTTTAGTTCTCTACTTGAACTATTTGTTTTTTGTGAGCTTCTATAAATTTCAGAAATTAGCACCTTAAAGAGTAGTGAATTAGGCTTGCCATTGAATTTTTTATGTTCTAAGAGCCTATGAATTTCTTTTGTAAGTAACTCAACACCTTCTTCAGGAGAAAGGTCATTAAATTTCCATATGATACTTTTCACAAAAGGTTCAATGCTATTTTTTTCTAAGGAGTTTTTAAAGTCATTACTCACTTTATTTATGTTCTCTTTTTCAACCAGTGAGAGTCTTTTTTGTAAAAGTCTAATTCTTCTGTCCTTTACTTCTTTGACAAGAATCTCTTTTACTTTTTTAATGCATAAACTTAGAAGCTCATCATTGCTTAAGCCTATATTTTGAGTCCATTGAAATAGTAATTTTTCTCTTTTAGCTATCTGTGAGTTTGTAGAAAAGCAAAAAGATAATTTTTCATTTAGTTTCCTGTATTTTAAATGGAGGATGAAAAAATTAAAAAGAGATTTCTTTATTTCTTTTGAATTTAGGCTAAAAGAAGAAGTATAACATTTGACTTGGGTAAATATAATCTCATCACCAACTTCTTTGATATCTTCCTCAACTTCTGTAAAGGTGACGACATCTAAGTCATCAATATAATTTGTAATCCATTTTTTAAGAACTAATAGGTATTGATAATAGAAACCTCTATTAGTTGCAATAGCATCAGTATTTACATCAAATAGTTTAATTATTTCTTTATTCATTTAACCTATTAGGTATTATATTATTTCAACTCCTAACTTTACCAGTTTAGCCTTTGTATTTAGGGTTATTGTTTCTAGACAAGCAATACATAGAATCTTTCTAGCCCGACTAAACGCAACATAGCCTAGTCTAGGATAATCACTTGTTGCTTTATCATTATGAGCATCACGTACTGAGGTATCTGTTTCTAACCATAAGTTGAGTTCCTTTTCTGTTTTTGCTACAGCTAAAACAGCATCTACTTCTAAACCTTTAAACCTATGTATATTCGATACCATTATTGCATTGGTACTTCGTTGAGCTTCAATACTCATTCTCAAATTATCTATTTTGAAAGGAATACGATTCTTAACCTCCAGATTTAGAGTTTCTGTAACAAACTTCACAAAAGTATTTTCATTATTAATTTCGCCTTTTCTGATAGACCGAATAATTTGGATGCATTTAACACGCAAATCAAAAGAAGTCTCGTTATGGGTCTCGCAATATTGTGACTGATTTGTATCTAATACAGATAATAAAGTATCTCGAATCTCATTAATAGGAGAAACATTTATGGACCTGTCGGGAGATAATACGTTCCCTTTCAAAGCGGCAATAGCTTTGTTAACGACATCGTTTTTTTTAGCAATTATCCCTCTTTCTATATGAGGAATATTATGTCTCTCACAGATTTCAAAAAATGAAGGTAACATTGATGTTATATCCGAGGGCTTGTTAATAAACTTCACATTTTCACCAATCATAGAGTTTATCCTTTGTTGCTCAAATGTTTCAGAACCATATTGCCTTTGACTGAAATGGTTTAAAAAATTCACAATAGGTTCTGCAGATCTTCTGTTCGACTTATTAAAAGTGGTTAAGTATTGAGAGCTTCTTGAGGCTTTTAAAATGGGAAGGTTATCGAAGTTTCTTATCGAAGAATCAAAACTCTGGATATATTGCTCTGGGTCTCCTACGCAATATATAATTGTTTTCTTCTGTTTTCTTAAATCTTCAATGACACCGTATATTTTATTGTTAGTGTCTTGAAATTCGTCTACAAAAAGATATTGAATACGGTTAGCTGTAATTTCTTTTATTCGTTTATTGTTAAAACACTCTTCCGCAAGTGCAAGAGTTTGGTCATATGTTATATAACCATCTTTAAGAAGAGCACGTTTCACTTTGCCTCTGATAGCACTTATCGCTCTATACCTCCAATAGTTCCTCCCGTTGTGAAAATTTTAATCATATTAACTGAAACTTGAAAAGTATTATTTACTTGAGGTGACTGGGGAAGATCTCTAATAATACTCTAATGTACTAAATTTTAGATAAATAGGGTGGTTTTGAGATTTCATTCTGATTAATCTAAATATTAAACGAAGTGAAAAAGTAATTTATTGAAGAGATAGGAGTGGAGAGGTAGTTTTATTTGCTTTAAAAATATAGATTATGGTCATTTAATGGAATTTGAACGTATATTTAAAAAAAGCAGAAATGTTTTAGCTATGTTTTAGCAAAATAAAAAAGTCAAGAAATTTTTTCTTGACTTTCTATAAATTACTAGTAGCGAGAGGGGGGCACGATCCCCCGACCTCCGGGTTATGAACCTAAGTATGCTATTGTATTGTAGCCTTATAATCAGTGTTTTAAAATTTTTAGGAAAACCAAAAGTGTGCATAAGTATACATAACAGTACTTTAAAACAGTACTTTTTGGGTTTTGATATTTCATATTTTAAAAAAGTACTTTTTTTAGCCTGGATAGTTGATTTATACCCTAAACCAACTATTATTTTAGTGTTTGTTTTCAGTATGTTATAAATTTATAGAAAATCAAAAAATGCGCATAACTATAGCAAACTAGTACATTAAAACAGTGCTTTTTTTTAACATATGAACTAATTTTTTATATAAAATCAAACAGAATATCTACTTTAAAAGTAAACTATATAAAAGAGATTTCAAAGCTGAAATTAATAGAGTTCGAGAACAAAAGAATTGAACAAATTAAAAAATCTGATACTAATGGAGAACTCGGATTCTCGACAAGACTTAAAAGAATACTTAAAGCAAGAAACATTTTCATTGATTGGAATGAAAGAAAAAACACTCTCAAAAGAAATAGAACAGCGATGGAATGCTTTAGAAAGGGGACTTATAAAAACTGGAATTAAGGCAGATGAATTCGTTAAAAAAATGGAGCGAAATATAAATTAATTACCAGGAACATGTCTTGTACTGAAATAGGTTTACACAAAAGTGTAAAAAAAAGGAAAGATATTCAAAGAATTCATCATCAAAATTTCAAAATAGATATAGTGAAGATTTTAAACAATTTGTTTGCAGTGAATTTTTGAAAGGAACATTACCTCGACAAACAATTGAAAAGAAATATAACATTTGTCGTGGTGTATAGCCCATGCCAGACGTAAATTTCATGAGGCACTAGATAGTGACAAAAAGAGAGCACAAATAGCTTTAGCTCTTTTTAGAAAAATGTACAAGCAAGAAAGAGCTATTAAAGAAGAAACGCCAAATGATTTTCTGAAAAGAAAGTTAGTAGGAGACCAGAAAATCAAACCGATATTGGAGCAAATCAAAACATGGATCGAAGCGGAACAGTTTAATGTATTGCCAAAAAGCCCTATCTGGAAGGCAACGACCTATTATGTTAATCAATATTCTAAACTCCAAGCCATATTTAGTGATGCACGTATAGAACTCGATAACAATCTAATCGAAAACGCCATCTTCCCAATGTTTATTGGTAGAAAAAATTATCTCTTCTGCGGATCTCACAAAGCAGCACAAAGTGCAGCTATGCTGTATTCTTTCTTTGGGACTTGTAAAATGCAAAACATAAACCCTAGAGAATGGCTAATAGCATACTAAAATTAGAAGAGCTATTGGCTAGCAAAAATATTTAGATGTACTTGCTCGGACGCATACTAATCAACTAACTATCTTTTAATCGAAATCAGGTTACTAGGTTGTTTTTTTATGAATCCTCCGTTTTATACTTAAATAAAAGTGTAGGTGTTTCTAATTTTAGTATCAAATTCAATGCAGTACTAGGATCTATTAGTCTTTCCCAGAAATTACGCTTTCTAGTCCTTAGAGTTATCAAATCAAATTCTGGAGTTAAGGTAGAAGCTTCTCGTCTTACGAAGTCCTCAATATCTTCCTGTTTAATCTCATAGCTTAGTGAGGACTCACCAAACTCTGACTTTAAATAGTTAATTGTTTTCTGGTTTTCAATGGAAGCTACGTCTTCTGAAAAATGGAGAACATTAATCTTGGTATCTGAAAAAAGAGAACGTATCTTTTCTATATTACCGTAATCATCCCCTTTTAAAGTGGTCAAATAAGCTGTTTTTTCAAATGATTTGTATGACTGGTTACTAGGAATAATTAAAGTAGGTAGTTCAGATACATTTAATAATAATTGTCTAAAAACACCTTTCTCCTCCAAATCGGCACTTTTAAATACGGACTGACCGACCAGAATCATATCAATTCTCTCTTGATTAATAAACGTATTTAAACAATGCTCTACGTTTCCCTTTACTATCTTACTCGATAACCAGTCAGAATCTATTAGGTTCTTAGTGGCACTTAAAACAAAGGTTTCTAAGTCTTTTTTCTTATCAAAAAACTCTTTACTAGCTATAAATCCCATCTTATTAAAATAGTATGGAGATGAAAGAAAAACTGGCTCCGTGTTTTTTTCTATTTGGAGTACGTGTAAACGCAAATCTTGGTCGTTACAAAATCTTGCTGCGTAACGTAATAACTGTTCATCACGTCCGTCTATATTGGCTATTAAAAGAATATGTTTCATCTTTTGATTACTGTAGTTTAGTCAAGCTTATTAATTAGAAATTGATACTCTTCAAAATCGAAATCACCCTTAAATATCTTAATAGACTTTTTTATCACTTCTTTTGCATTATCTGGTGAACAACCAAGTCCTATTGCATAACGGTGTATAAGCTTCATTTCTGGCTCATCTATTTCGTGATCTGCAAATATCATTTTAAAGAGATCGTATAAATATTCTAATCGTCCTGCCGTTGTGCTTGGTGGGTTTATAGGATATTTTCCAGGATTCTTTATTACTTCAGCAAATGTTTCAGATGAAATATCTAGTTTATTTGCAAATTTTAGAAGCAATGCTTTTTCTTGGTCGTTAGACTCTCCATCTACAATAGCTATGTTTGCAATAGCTGCAAAATGAGCTATATTATTCTTTTGAGTACCTGACTCGTATAGTTCTGAAATTGACATTGTTTATTGTTTTTTTTTAAGTTGTTATTATTTATGACACAAGTTTTAAATCTAAGTCACTTTAAAAAAAAAACAGCAGTGACATAAAATCAATACTGCTTTTTGAACTACTTTATTTTTTAGAACTAACTATTTTTCAATAATTTCTACTCTAGACTCCACAATATCTTTTATTGGTATGACAACTTTACCTTTAGTTGTAGAAAGTGTCAAACAAATATTATCAATGGACTCAACAGTTCCTTCTAAATCATCAACTTTAATAGTATCACCCGCTTCGAAATTTTTCCTCGTATAAAAAGTACGAAGCAAATCAGCTATTATTTCGCGTGATCCTAGACCAAAACCTATAGCGATAGCAAGTAAGAACGCGCCTAAAATTACCGTCACATTATTTGTTATTACCCTTGTGTTTATACCAGCTTGATTCAAAGCTGTAATTGTGATGATAATTGCTATAATGTAAAATACAAGAGTGCTGATGATTTTCGATCCTGCTAAATCGAAAGAATCGTAAAAACCTTGAATAGCCTTTTTAACAAATTTCGCAATGTATATACCCACCATAAAAAGGGCGATAGCACTAAATAATCTTGGTAAGTATCTTAATAAATTACCTATTTCTTTCGACACTATTTCCCAGTTCATTATATCTGAAGCTATAATCAAGAAAACAAGCATCATTACCCATTTAACGAAAATGGTAATTACCTTGGTAATGCTAAATTTTATTTTTGAATCTCCAAAAACCTTTAACTCATTTAATTTTTGAGTTAGTTTATCAACTTTAGCAAACTTTAATATTTTCCTCAATAAATAGATTACAAATTTGGTTATTAACCAACCTACTATTAAAACAACAATTGCTCCTAATAAGTTTTGTAAGGTGGGCACAAGTTTTTCTGTCCAACCAGATAGTGATTCCAAAGTTTTATTAGACATCTGTGATACTTTATCCATAATATATTATTTAATCGGTTTTATTTATCTTTTTTGTTAAGAACATACTTGACAATGTTAATTTATAGTTTTTGGTAAATAAAGAAGCCATATCCATTAATAACTTAGCAGTTGAAACGTCTTTAATAACCCTACTTCTTAATGTTTCTGGCACCTCTTTTGGAGGGTAGCCTATCATTTTAAACGGGTTTTCTTTTCTCATAAAAAGTACTTTTAATTAAAATTTAAGACACAGATTAATCAAATAAGTCACTTATGCTCTAGTTTTCTTTATTTCGATCTCTCTTTTTTGATAAGAATACCTCCTCTAATAAAGTGGCAAACTTTACAGTAAAAAGATCTGCTATATCGCCAACTAAATCTATAGAAGCTATTTCTCCCATTACCTTCTTTTTTAATTCAGAAGGCACTTCTTTATTTGTTGAGATTTCTTTAAATGTATTCTTTTTCAAACTACTTTATTTTATCATGTTCTTCTATAACCCGAATTCGTGCTCTTTTTAATCGCATTTTTACAGCACTCTCACCAACTTTTAATACTGCTTGTAACTCTTTTACAGAAACATCATCCTGGTATTTTAATAATAAGATTGCTTTATCTTCTGGATCAATATTATCCAATGCTTTTTCTAATTTTGATGCTTTTAATTCAAATAAATCTTCATCGTCTATATCTTCCATATTAGACAAACGATAATGGTGATCGTCCATAGAATCTGATTCATCATTCATCTTACGTCCCTTATCCCTATTCACATAATTTGTACAAAAATTATAAGTAAAAGAATATAGCCAAGTTGAAAATTTAGCTTTTCCTTTAAAAGTACTCAATTTAGTGAAAAGTTTTAAAAATACATCTTGAGTGAGGTCTTTTGCTTCATCTTCATTTCGGGCAAAACTGTAACACTTATTATATACTTTCTTGCTATAGCGATCGTAAAGTGTGCTAAAAAGTAAAGTGTTGTTTGTCGATACAATTTGATCCACCAATTCTTCATCAGATAATACTTTAGATTTACCTAAAAGACTATTGCTGGCACTGAAGAGGACTATAAAAATTTTATTTAAAAAGCTCATTTTAAGGGTCACAAAAATAAATTTATTAAAGTCTGTAAAGGTAAAATTTTATATGCCTTAAAACAGTAAAATTAACTAATACTTCTAATAATTAGTTTTTAACTCCTATTAAACCGAGGTATAGTTGAAAATAGCAAAACGAATTATTTAAAAAATGAACAGTGACTTAAATTAATATTTAGTGTCTAAACTATTAATTATTGAAAATAATAAAACAATGAAATTTTGGAACTTATTTAAAGTGGGGAAAAACAAGAGTATTAAAAAACTTCTTGGGCATAATAAAGTTACAACCACTATAGAGTCTTACTTAAAATATGCTTTCGAAAGGAGCACAATATATTAAATATTGAAGTCATTTTAGATAAACTTATTGATAACGCAGAAATGGTCTACAATACGAAATAGAAATTACTTCATAGCACAAATTATAATGCAAGTGAATACTCTAATAAAGAAGATCAACCTGCCAGCTTCGCACACCTCGCTATGTTTGACGCTTATTAAGACATTAGCAATATTAACGATACAAACTTTATAATTTTTTTTAAAATGATTACTAATAAAAGAATTCCTTTGTCATACCCATTCCAACTTATAAAATGGGATTTATTATTTACAATTCTGTTTTCTATAACCATTCATTTTCTTACGAAGTATGTTTTTGAGATTAAAATCCCTATTGCTATTGGAGCATTTTTAGGTACTGCCATTGCATTAATTTTATCTTTTAAGTTAAGCCAGTCCTATGACAGATGGTGGGAAGCTAGAAAAGTTTGGGGTTCTATTGTAAACGATTCTAGAACGCTTGTAATGCAAATTAAAAATTTTACATTAAACAAATCTTCAACGCCTTTGATAAAACAAATTGGATATCGGCAAATTGCTTGGTGCTATAGCCTTGGGCAAGAATTGAGAAAAATAGAAGCTATTTCTATAATCAATCCCTTTATTAGTGATAATGAACTTGAAAATTTACGATCTAAAAGATCTGTATCAATGCATTTATTAGATACACAATTAGTTGATATTAGAAGGTTGCATAAAGAAGAATTTATAAATGACTTCCAACATATCCAATTAGACTCAACGATAATGAGATTATGTGCATCTATGGGAATGTCAGAGCGAATTAAAAACACTAATTTCCCTAAACCATATAGACTCACTTTACATTTCTTTATTTATCTATTCTTAATTATTCTTTCTTTATCATTAACAGAATTAGAAAGTTACATTAGTATACCTGTTCTTATCTTAATATCGCTTCCATTCTTTCTGTTAGAGAAAATAGCGTTAAAAATGCAAGATCCTTTTGAAAATGAACCTACAGATACTGCTGTAACTACTATTGCTAGAAATATTGAAATAAACATTAAAGAACTACTCAATGACCAGGACATTCCTGATCCATTAAAGTCTAATACTTTCTATAGTTTATAGACACTTTTATGTTTTTGCAAAAACATAATTATTTACTAAAAAAAGTGACCTATTTAGTTATTACGGGTCTTAACTAATGAAACAACTTAAAGAGGGGACATTAAAACAAATCAAAATCGATGAAAAAATTAATTCTATTTACAATAGCTATTGTATTAACAGTATCTTCTTATGCACAAAAAAAATCTAAAATAAAAGGAGACAAAAATGTGGTAACAACAGCTAACAATGTTCCCGATGGCTTTAACTTTCTAGAAATTGATGATGCACTAGAAATTACTATAAGCCAAAGTTCTAAGAATGCTTACACATTAACTACGGATAAAAACCTTCAAGATATTATTCAGTTTACAGTAAAAGATAGTGTTCTAAAAATATATACATCTCATAAAATTACGAGTAATAAAAAACTTGAAATAAGTCTAAATTTTATTAATCTAGAACACATTACCCTAAAAAATGATGCTAAGATTGAAAGCAAAGGACAGGTTGAGTCCAAGGTCTTATACATAAATACATACAACTCTAGTAGGTTTGAAATAGATGCTAAGACAGAAGAATTAATAGTTACAATGCAACGTAATTCAGGCGGTAAATTAAAAGCAACATCTACAAACACAACAATTATTATGAATGATAAAACAGATCTTAAAGCTAGCATAATTGCAGAAAAAACTACCGTAACCTTAACAAAAACTGCACAGCTAAATCTTGAAGGAAATTCTAATAACGTAGCTTTTAATTTAAAAGATTTTGCAGCGCTTGATGCTAAGAAAATGAAAGTATCATCTGTAGATTTATACACATCAAACAATGCAGATGTATATGTATATGCTGGGAAGAATTTAGAATTATATGCACAAGGTAATAGTAATATTTATGTATATGGAGATCCTAAAATAGAGATAAAAGGATTAACAGATAAATCTAAAATCATAAAAAAATAGAAGTAGGTATCTTTAGTCATTCTCAAAGTATATCTCTTCGGGAGCCTTCAAATATGAAGGCTTTTTTTTAATTTAAAAATTAGGTAATGCTCCTAAACGTTAAAAAATTCATTGAGAAATAACTAACTTGTAGCCAAAATTCATATTAAGGTTTATATGAAAAAAACACAACCCCTATTATAATGATTAAAGAAACCAATGAATTTGAATATTGTAAAACCATACTACAAGAGAATGCTATATTTTCAAATTTAACCAAAGATGTTCTAAACTCTTTTTTAGAAGGGCTAAAACTAAAAAAATGGAAAAAGGACACAGAGTTCTTTACTACTAATGATGTAAATGAAAACTTTTATATTATTCTATCTGGCAGGGTAAAAATATTTCAGATTAATCAAGAAACTGGGAGAGAATTCACAGTGTTTTTATTAAAAAAGCACGATGTTTTTGACATCATTTCTCTTTTAGACCAGAAAAAAAGAAGCACTAATTTTAAGACTATAGATAACACAGAAATTTTGAGTGCGCCTATGAACGTTGTAAGAGGTTGGATAGATAGTTTTCCCGAAATAAACAAGACACTACTACCGTATTTAGGACAACGTATGCGAATGCTTGAAGAAAGCCTCACAGATAATGCCCTTACAGATATCCCAACACGTTTAGCAAGACTTATCGCTAGAAATATAGACCAATCTTCAAACGAGTTACAACTTATAAATGATTTGTCACATAACGAAATTGCAAGTATGATTGGGTCTACAAGAGCAGTGGTAAATAGACATATTCAAAACTTTAAAAAAGCTGGAATTCTAGCAACAACACATAAAAAAACCAGAATTATCAATCTAGAAAAATTACTAGACAAAATAGAATCTGACCTCTAAAATTACGTTGTCATAAACCTTTCTAACTGCTACCTAAGTAGCAGTTATTGTTTTATATCTAAGCTAACTTTACATCAAAGTATTTGGGACTCTAAAATGTATGGAAATAGGCCTAGTTAAATATAAATTAACAATGATAAATTCTTTAGAAAAGAATTATTGTTAAAAAACACGTACCTATTTTATAAGTAATATTTATCCATTTTAAAGCATATTATAACCAATACTGTCTGTCTAAATAGAGATAGAAAATTGAATAATATAATTTTAAAATGCAATTGTATAAACCTGTAACCTTAGTTTCTAAATTTGATAAAGAAGAGTCGCTCTATACATATTCTGATGAAGAATTAATTGAACAAATTCAACTTTCCGATACCACACTTCCTTTTTCTATTTTGTACGATAGGTATTCAAAAAAAATATATAATAAGTGTTACAGTTTTTCTAATAATCAATCGGAGGCAGAAGATCTTACTCAAGATGTGTTTCTAAAACTTTTTACTAAACTACATACTTTTAAAGGGCAATCTAAATTTTCAACTTGGCTATATTCGTTTACTTATAACTTTTGCGTTAATTACGTGAATAGAGATAAAGGAAGAAAGCAATCTTTTATGACAGATTCTATAGACAATCACAAATATCGTTTGAGCGTTATGGAAGATATAAAAGATGAAGATCTTTTTGAATTACAGGTTAGCTTCCTTAAAAAAGCATTAGACAAAATAGCTCCAAAAGAAAAAGCTATTTTACTTTTAAAATACCAAGATGATGTTTCTATAAAAGAATTGGAAGCACTCTTAGAAATTAACGAAAGTGCAGTAAAAATGCGCTTAAAAAGAGCACGAATTAAAGTTATGGAAGCTTATGATAATCTCGAAGAAGATTAATTGTTTAATCGTGATGTTCTTCTTCTCTGCTTTCGATTTTATCTAAAATCTCAATTCCTTTTTGCATTATTAAAGAGGTTGGTATTGTAATATTTTTTCCAGCATCTGTCTTCATAAATAAAAAGAAACTTGTTATATCAACTATAACTCCTGTGTAATCATAATCTTTGTCAATAATGTTTATTCTATCACCAATACGAATAGGATGGTTAAAAAAGAGAATGGCACTCGCAGTTAAATTAGAGAGAATAGACCATTGGGCAAAAAAACCAACACCCAAAACGGCTAATACAGAAGACAATGCAAACAGTATTTGTTTGAAATCAAAACCCCAAATAATAGCAAGTATAGAACTAGCTAGAAGATAGATTACTAAATAACTTAGGTAATAAATAACCTTTCTTCTGTTAACTTCAATAGATCGAATAAGACCAAATCTCTTAATAGCTTTTTTAATTATTAACATCACAACAATTACTGCAACAATAAGTATTGCAGTGAATATCAATTTTTCGTTATAAAGGCTCATTCTCTAACTAGTTATTATTTTTATGCAAAGCTATTTTTTAATTCAATACCAATACCTGTTTTTAATTAAAAATATTATGATTGTGACTTTTTAAAAAAAGTGTGTCTTAATTTTTGATACTTTTATTTTTAAAAACGGTTGCCATAATTTAATCAATCATATGCAAAAAAATCAATCATTAGCAGTAAGTGATTTGTTTACTTCAAAAATGTTTCTCAAACAGCTTGAAGAATATTTAGAGACATTATCTACTCTTGATTCTAGAGAAGGGCTGAAAAAACATATTAGAGAAGATTTTATTGGGCTTTCTAATTATTATATAGCCATAGGAAATCAAGAATTTGAACGAGTAGACGATTCTCTTAATATTGACGAAGTCTATTTATTACATTTTGCATTTCCAGAAACATTTAAAGATGTTTTCTTATTACATAGAGATGTGATACTGCAATTACAAATAGCAGTTGCTAAAGAACTTGAAGGCAATACAGATGGAGCTTCTGCTAAAAATCATTTGGACCATTCTATTAAAATGTTAATTGAAGCAACACAATATTCTATAAACCATGTGAATGAAGAGCGACGAGCTATTTATAATTCTGAAAAAGGGAACAAGAAATTATTGAATAGTATCAAACATAAAGATAATGCTTGGCCAATTTATAAGAAACAATTTAAAGACATAGCAATTCAAATTAAGGAAATTAATGAGAGCCATTCATCCGTAAATAGAACAATTAAATCTCTTAAAAGCATTAATTTACATACTATAGATACGGTTTTCGTAAATACAAACGCATCTCAAACGATTATAAAACGACTAGGAGAAACCATCAAGTCTATTAACAAGATGGAATCTACAAATGATATTACAAAATTAATTACTTGGATAGATTGTAACATTATTGAGAGTTCTAATGATCAAGAACAGTCCGATTTCACTAAGATTCTAGAAGAAAAAGTAAAAACACTTACGGCTACAAACATCCCAGTAGATACTGAAAACGGAATTTTACTCGCTAGACAAATAGACTTTAATAAGGCAGTTAAGAAATGGTTTGATTTTGAAATCATCCCATTATTTATTGACTTATGGGAACAAATAAAAACTATGGAAACGTTTTTTAACCACAGTTTATTAAATCTAAAAAGCAGCTTGCTAGTTGAGAAGAGTAATGATACCCTAGATGCTTTGCCTTCTCAGTTACAAACACTTAAAAGTGTGCATCAAACGCTCACTAAAAGTGATGAAGTACTACATAAAATAGCAAAAGAAATAGTTTCTAAAATAGAGCAAAAACTTCAAGCATCTCAAATTTATAGCAATAAGGAATTTTTAGAAGTTTCTATACAATCCTCATTATATCAATTTGCTAATAATCAAGGAAATATTTTTACTAATGCTAAAAATAAAATCACGAAAAAAATTACTTCTATAAATTCTAAGTATGAAAATGGCGCATTATTTTCTAACCTGAGTAAGGTAGATCAATCTATTTCTTGTATTTCACATAGAATGTTTAAAGAAGTAAATGCCCATTATGACACTTTATTTCTGAATAAGAATTTCATAGGTGATCTATTTCTTATACCAAGAAAATTACAGAAATTCGCTTTCGCGAAAGCGAAAACCGATTGGGATAATGGTTTTAATAAAGCGGTTATTATAAACGGAGCGCCTTTAAGCGGAACTTCTACATTTTTACAAACAGTTGCCCAAGAGTACTTTAAAAAAAACACTGTTTTCTTAACAGTAGATACTGTTATTCCTTTTGAAGGGAGAAAAATACAAACAACGAGAAATTTAAACGATGCGCTTAAAGACATAAAAAAAAATCTTTCGGGATCGAAGCCATTATTGGTGATTGATACATTAGAGTTATGGCAAGATGAAAAACAGTCATTATTGGAAAACACAAGAGCTTTATTACGTTTTATAGAATCTGAATCAGACAATGTAATGGTGGTTGTTAGTATATCGAGGCAAATGCAAAAACAATTAGACCGGCGTATACGTTTTACTGATGGTTTCAGTACCACTATTACCTTAGACAAAGCTTCTTTTGAAGAAATTTACAAGGGATTTTTAATGAGGCACGGTGCATCACATAAGATACTTGTTTCAGAAAAAAAAGAAATACTTTCTAATAAACGAATAGAATCAAATCTATTAAAACTGGCTAGAGATTGCCAATATAACATAGGTGAAGTATTACAATCTTGGACATATGGCACTACAATTATCGAAAACAACCAAGTTATTTATGAGTACAAAAGATTATCGTTCAAGGACTTCTTTATTGCTGAAGAGCTCATTATTCTAAAATTTGTTTTTCTCAATAAAGAAACAAATGAATTAAGGTTAATAACTTATTTTGGGACGCAATTTGAAACTAAGTACAAATCGAGTCTTAAACGAATGATAAATCTTAAAGTGTTACTTAGAAATCAACAAGCTAAATTATACATTAATCCTGTAGTAATAAATGACATCAAAGATATTTTAATCTATAGAGGCACACTAAGCTAATGGAAACAATAGAAAATATACATACCTGGAAAGGTTTTTTAGCATTACTTATTCTACTAATAGCTTTTTATTGGCTACTAAAAGTCCTTGTATATGCTACGGAACGTTTTATAAAAAAAAACGTAACTAATAGAAAAATTTTAAATCGACTAAATAAGATAGTTTTATTTTTCAAGCCTTTTTCGGTTGTATTACTGTTACTTGATTTTATCTCTATTAATCCTGTAAATCATGGTATTTTTCTTATTGTGATAGGTGTATTTGGCTTCAAGCATATCAATAATTATGTCAATGGTATAGTATTAAAGGTAAACCCTTTAATTAAAGAACGTGCTATTATAGAATCCAATACATTTCAAGGAGAAATAAAGCAAATGTTACCATTTGGTTTGGTTATAAATAATGAAGCAGGAGAACGGTACATTAACTATTCGAAAATTGAGCAAAAAGGATTCTCTATTAAATCTAATGAGCATAGTCTTTTAAGGCAAACCTTGTATATAAAATCTCAATTATCTAAAGATGCGATTCTAGATATGTTGTTTGATAATCCCATATTAAATAACCAAGATTTTCCAACTGTAGAGTCCTCAGATCAAGACCAAGTCTTTAAACTTAAGTATTCATTAGAAAACGGAGCTTCTTCAGAAGATTTAGTTGCTTTCCTAAAAGAAAAAAACATCACTACTAACAAAACACTCAACACAATTAACTAATGGAAATATTAAATTCATATAACATCATTATTGCAGTATCTGTTATTATTATTGTATCATTTTTATTCAATAGTCTTTCGAAAAAAACAAATGTTCCCGCGGTACTTATGCTTATTGTTTTTGGAGTTGGTCTTCAATACCTATTAAAGCATTTTAATACTGGAGAAATGAAATTTCTACCTATTCTGGAAGTGCTTGGCATTGTAGGATTAATAATGATTGTACTAGAAGCTGCATTAGAGTTAGAACTTAAACGCGAGAAATTAATACCTATTTTAAAATCGTTTGCAATAGCTATTATAGGTCTAATTGCTTCGGCTTGGATTGCAGCAATAATTCTCTATAATTTCATTCCAGAAATGACAATGCCATCCGCTTGGCTATATGCCACACCGTTATCAATACTTTCCAGTGCTATTATTATACCAAGTGTAAGTGGATTAAAAGCGTATAAGAAAGAATTTCATATTTACGAAAGCACCTTTTCAGATATTGTAGGCATTATGATGTTTTACTTCCTCACAGGTAGGTTAAATCCAGCTGAAGACTCTGGAGTTATAGGGTTCACAGGCAATATTATATTAACGATTATAATTTCATTAGTAGCCAGTTACGCTTTGATTCTAATATTTCAGAAAATAAAAAGTCAGGTTAAATTATTCCTTTTAATCGCAGTATTACTTTTACTATACGCATTAGGTAAAAAAATGCACCTATCTTCTCTTATTATAATCTTAATTTTCGGGTTAGTTATTGCAAATATGAAGTTGTTTTTTGCAGGAAAACTAAGTAAATTTTTACATTTTGAAAAAGCGCATCACATATACCACGAACTGCATACGATCACAGCAGAAACTGCTTTTGTAGTGCGCACTTTTTTCTTCGTAGTTTTTGGTATTACAATAGTGGTCTCATCGTTATTTAATATAGAAGTAGCCATAATAAGTACTTTAATTATCGCATCTATTTATGTGATTAGATTTGTTGTTTTAAGAATATTTGTTGGAAAAGATATTCTCCCTCAGCTTTTCATTGCTCCTAGAGGCTTAATTACAGTACTCTTGTTTTATGCTATTCCAGCAGAAGCTCAAATAGCCACTTTTGAACCAGGTATATTACTGTTTGTCATCATTGGAACTAGTTTGATTATGACAGGCGCAATGATATATGACAAAAAGCGTAGTTCAAAGGCTATAAATATAGCTAATAAAAACCAAGTAAAGACTGTGAAGTGGAAAGCTCCGGGGATTGAGGAAAACAACAACTAATTTCTATGGAAACAGCACCTAAAAAACATTCTTGGAAAGTAAAACTATACAGTGTTGTCCATTCAACTAATACAAAGCAAGGAAAGGTTTTTAACCTTTTCTTGTTTGTCCTTATTATTATCAGTGTCATTTATGTATTACTAGAAAGTGTAGATACTATTGATAAAAAATACCACCCATATATGGTGACAGCAGAATGGATAATAACCATTTTATTTTCAATAGAATACATTTTAAAAGTCATAAGCATTGATAAACCTAAGCGCTATATTTTTAGTTTTTATGGGATCATAGATCTACTCTCTACATTGCCATTATATTTATCATATTTCTTTTCAGGAGGCTCTACTTTTCTTGCGCTACGAGCATTACGATTATTTCGAGTATTTAGAATTTTAAAACTTGTAAAGTATATGGGTGAAGCAAATACTTTATCTAAAGCATTAGTAGCGTCTCGTCTTAAAATAAGTATCTTTATTTACATCGTTCTTATTATGTGCGTTATAATGGGGTCTATTATGTACATCGTAGAAGAGGATGCAAATTCTGGTTTTAGTAGTATTCCTAAAAGTATTTATTGGACTATTGTAACCATTACAACTGTAGGCTACGGAGATATTGCACCAGCAACAAATTTAGGACAAGCAATTGCAAGTTTTATAATGATATTAGGGTACGGTATCATTGCAATCCCTACAGGTATTGTTACTTCTGAAATGGCAAAAACAAGAGTAGATAAAAACTCAGTAAAATCGCATGTTTGTAATAAATGTGGTGCAACTAATCATCCTGTCGATGCTAAGTATTGTCACGGTTGTACTTCAATACTTCCACACTGATTTTTTTTTAAAAATATGTGACTTAAAAAAATAAATGTGTCATAATTGAGTATTAATAAAACATATTTTTTAATGAAAAAAACACCCCTTTTCGTTTCTATGTTGCTTTTTTGTCAGCTACTATTAGCTCAAGATTTGCCGCTTTCTATTCCCAATCACACAATTCCATTACGTCAATTAATTGATAGTACACTTCAGAACAAATTAACGATAATAATCAACAAAAATCCAAAATGGAAAAAACTGGTCGATAGTAAAAAAATGGCTCTCGGTATTGTTGATTTATCAGACGTAAACAATATACGATTTGCCGGAATTAACGGTAACAATATGATGTATGCCGCTAGTTTACCTAAAATAGCTGTACTCTTAGCTGCTATGGATGCTATTGAAAAAGGTGAAATGATAGAAACTTCTGAGATTAAAAAGGATATGAAGTTAATGATTAGTAAATCTGATAATCAAGCGACCACAAGAATGATAGATCGTTTAGGGTATGATAAAATAGAAGCCGTTTTAACGAGTGACCGTTATAATCTTTATGATGAAGAACTTGGCGGAGGGCTTTGGGTAGGAAAACGTTATGGCTCTGGTGGTGGCACTAACAGAGAGCCATTAAAAAACCTTAGTCACGCAGCAACAACAACACAAGTATGCCGTTTCTATTACTTGTTAGCTCAAGGCAAACTAGTAACGGAAAAACGCTCTCAACAAATGTTAGATATAATGGAAGATCCGGCATTACATCACAAGTTTGTTAATACACTGGATAAAATAGCACCCAATGCACGATTATTTAGAAAATCTGGTTCTTGGCGCACCTATCATTCAGATTCAATACTTGTATGGGGAAAACCTTCGAGACGCTATATTCTTGTTGCGCTTATAAATGATAAAAATGGAGAGCAAATTATTAGAAATCTTGTAAAACCTATAGAAAACACTCTTAGGAATTAAAATACTTAGTGACCTCTTACAAAAAGAGGTGTCCTAATAAGTCTAAGATACATAGTTTAAAATGCAATATATAATAGTAACAGGCTTAATTATTTTATCTGCTTGTTTTAGTGGATTGACATTGGGCTTTTTTAGCCTTAATGTAACGTCTTTACAACGTAAGATAAAATTAGGCGATGCCAGAGCGGCAAAGGTTTACCCTATTCGTAAACGAGGTAATTTATTACTGTGCACCTTACTTGTAGGCAATGTAGCAGTAAATGCGACTGCCGCCATATTTCTTGGAGAGATTGCAAGCGGCTTAATAGCTGGTATAGTCTCTACAATACTCATTGTCATATTTGGAGAAATCTTACCTCAAGCCTTTTTCTCACGGCACGCCTTAACTCTGGGAGCTAAATCGGTTTGGTTAGTAAAGACTTTTATATTCTTAATGTACCCAATCGCATACCCCTTGTCTTTAGCATTAGATAAATTGCTAGGAGAAGAAATGCAAACGATCTGGAGTAAAAAAGAAATCAAAGAAATAATTAAACACCACGAAAACAATGAAGGTTCTGATATTGACAAAGATGAAGAACGTATTTTATTAGGAGCACTTTCTTTTTCTGAAGTTAATGTTAAAAAAGTGATGACGCCCAAACCTGTTTTATACACTTTAGAAAAAAGCACACTCTTAACCCAAGAAAGGCTACTTGAGATTCGTGATAAAGGGTTTACAAGAATTCCAATCTATAAAGATACTGAAGACAACTTGATTGGTACACTTTATTCTAAAGACCTCATTGGAATTATTGATAAAAACAAAACGGTAGAAGACTTTTTAAGTAAAAAAAAGCCAATTACCATAAAAGACACAATGTTACTAGATGGGTTAATGAATCATTTTATAACTAAAAAAATACATATTGCCTTTGTATATGATATGTACAGTACGTTTATTGGTATTGTGACACTTGAAGATATTATTGAAGAAATACTAAAAGTCGAAATCGTTGATGAAGGTGATGTTGTTGAAGATATGCAACATCTGGCCATCGAAAAATCGTTAAAAAACCTACTAGACGAATAAATTAAATGCTGAAAAATACTATAAAAAGGATTTTTGATATCAGAGAGGGAGAGCTTAAAGTTGCTTTCTTAATGCAGGCATACATCTTTTTAATTATCGCTACTTTACTTATTATTAAACCAACGATTAACGCCTTATTTATTTCAGAATTAGGAGCAGAAAGTCTTCCGTATGCCTATCTTTTTGTTGCTATTATAGCAGTAATCACTTCATATCTCTATTCGAGAACTACTGAGCGTTTTTCTATACTTACTATTTTAAGGTTTACACTTTTATTTTCAGCTATTTCTCTAGTGGTATTGGCAACACTTTTACACTTAAACTTAATTAAAGGCTGGGTATTATATGTCTTTTACGTTGGTGTTGCTATTTATGCAGTATTAGCCACTTCACAGTTTTGGGTGTTGGCAAATGTAGTTTTTAATGTACGTGAGGCAAAGCGATTATTCGGTTTTATAGGTGCTGGAGCTATTACTGGAGGCATTTTTGGAGGCTATCTTACATCACTTTTGGCACCAACTATAGGCAACGAGAATATTATTTATATTGGTGCATTTTTATTGTTATTGTGCTTTCCCATATTATCTAAATTATGGAAAACTCGTGTATCACAACTCAATATTTTTAAGAAAAAGAAACGTACTGATGTCCCTTTAGACAATCCTTTAAAATTAATAAAAAGCTCAAAGCATCTAACTTATTTAGCAGCCATTATGGCTATAGGCGTTCTAATTGCTAAATTAGTAGATTACCAATTCAGCTTTATAGCTGCTAAAAAAATAACAGACAGTGATGAGTTAACTGCATTTTTTGGTTTCTGGTTATCTAGCTTTAATGTGATTTCCTTGTTACTGCAATTATTCTTAACTCGAAAAATAGTTGGGGTTTGGGGTGTTGGCTTTTCTCTATTGTTATTACCTATTCTTATTTTTATAGGAGGGCTATTGTTTTTTGTATTCCCAGAACTTTGGGTGGTCATTATATTAAAGGCGACAGATGGTAGTTTAAAGCAGTCTGTTCATAAATCGGCAATAGAGTTGATAGCCCTGCCATTGCCGCTTCAGCTTAAGAAAAAAACAAAATCGTTTATAGATGTTGTCGTAGACAGTATAGCAACTGGTATTGCTGGTTGTATTCTTATTTTCTTAATCAAAGGATTAGATGTTTCAGAAGAGTATATTATAGGATTCATTATTCTTCTAACAATAATATGGACCTACTTTATATTAAAAGTTAGAAAAGAATACTTCTTAACTTTTAGACGCAACTTAGATCATTTAGAAACTGCTAAAAATAGAAAAATAAAGAAGGTTACTAAAGATTCTTTTTTAGCAGGAATGGAACGTGTTTTTCGAGAAGGTGAAGAAAATGAAATACTTTTTATGCTTAATAAAGCAAAAGAAGTTAATGATAAAAGACTTACCGAGCCAATTATAGCATTGTTAAAACATCCTTCAAATGCTGTAAAAACGGCAGTGTTAAAAAATTTATTTTATCTTAATGAAGGCAGTATGGCTATTGAAGCCCATCAGCTTTTAAAAACTCATGACGATGGTGTCGTTATGGCGGCTTTAGAGTATTTATTGCTCCATGCCGATAGAGAGGAATCTATTATTTTCGACAATTATCTGGATGACCCTAATGACTATATATCTGGAGCATCTCTTATGTGCTTGGCCAAAGAATCAAGAGATAATCCAATACTTAGAGCTAAGTACGAGTTATACAACCGAATAGAGCGCAAAGCGATTCATATAGAAAATTTAACTGAAGACCATAATGAAAAAGAACGCATTGAACTTATTGAAATTATTGGTCTAGCTGATTATAAAAAGCGCTATAAAGATATTCTTAAAGCAATGTCCCACTCTAATATATTACTAAAAAACACAGCAATAAAGGCTGCAGGGAATACGCTCAATGAGTTTTTTATTAAGCATTTGTTAGAACTACTACTGGACAGAGCACATAGGTCGAATGCACAAGAGGCTCTGGTTAATTATGGACCGTCAATACTTCAATTATTATATATAAAACAAGAAAATAAAGATGCCCCTATTGAATTACGACGCGCAATACCTCAAACTATGGCTTTGTTTGGCTCGCAATTGGCAGTAAAAACTTTATTTGATGTCTTTATTAATTCTGAAGATCTTACGATTCGACTAGAGAGTGTGACAGGATTACTAAAATTGAAATACGATAATCCAAAATTACATTTTGACAAGAATAAATTAGCACAACTCATTCTTGACGAGTGCAAAATATATGATCACACTCTTATTGCGATGCATACTCAAATTATTGTGCATTACTTGAAGCGAAAAAAACTCAAACAATCTATTTCAGATAAAGAACTTGATGCACGTGATAGCTTAATGGAGCTATTAGAACGCCGGTTAGATTCTGGTTTGCAACGCATTTTCAAGCTTTTAGAACTCAAGTATTCTGAAAAAGATATACAGATGGCCTATAAAGGTATTTTAAGTGATAATCAAGAAAAGCGAACTAATGCGATAGAATTCTTGGACATTATGCTAAACCCTAATCTCAAGAACGCATTAATTCCTATTATAGAATCTACTATTTTGGATACGTCTTCAGAAGAAGTGATCGCATCAATAAGTAAAAATAGATACACAGAGTTTGAGTGCTTTGACACCATTTTAAAAGGCAAAGATTTAAGGCTTAAATTAGCTGTGTTGTTCTTAATAGAGCAATTAGCTGATGGCTCATATTTACAGCTTGTCGAAAGATTATTAAACGATGACAATGAAAAAATAAAAAGCTTTGCGAAAAACGCATTTCAAGCGATACTATCATAGCTCATATACATCTAAAAAAAGGTCATTAATTCAAATGAATTAATGACCTTTTTTTAGAAATAACCTTTTAAGCACACTTAAAAATTTTAGTTCTACTTATAAAATCTAAACTACTATACTTTAGTTTCGTATAGCTTTATCAATCCTGCTCGCTAAGGCTAAATGATCTCCTGCTGAGTTTTTACGCAACACATTAGTCATTAAACAAACCATATATTTTGCGCCATCTGGATGTTCTACAATCGCTACGGAATTCATGTAATTAAAGACATTACCTTTGTATTTACCACATTCTTCACCTTTGCTTTTATCACATTTATAGAGACTACCTGATTTAAAATATACTGCTGCATCTCGCAAATCTGGTGCTTGAGCATAGCGTATTCTCCTATCTGTCATATACATTAAACGCTTTATTTCTAGACTCGATTTTTCATCTACAATCTTACCTTGCTCTAATTGCAACATCCATTTCATTAACCCTAATGGAGAGCCTATACTACCACCTTTACTACCCACATACGAATTTACACCTCTTGTGAAAAAAGTACCTAATCGCCACTCATCTTCCGTAATACCCAAATCTCTCAAAGGTTGATTTACAATAGTAATCGCCAAATCTGTAATCTCATTTTTAGGTCCAGACTTAAAGTAAGCATCGGCATCTTCTTGAGTCATTGTCGGATATTTTTCACCAAAAGCAGCCATTAACAAAGCTTCTCTCCATACCACACTTGCGGCTCCATTATTACTTACAGATAAAGCGTGATCTGCCCACTCAAAGAGTGAAAATACATCACTTGCAACAGCTTGACGTTTTACCAATTTATTAGTTTCTATATTAAATACAGGAATAGTATGCTCATCCGTTAATACCCAATTTCCGCCTTTTACTATTTTTGTTTTTAATAGTTCTATTCGCTTGTTGTAATCATTAGGATATATTTTTGCCAATTGATCAAATAAAGCAGTAACGACTACCAATTTACCAACACTTCCTGGCTGATAGCCTCTGCTTTCATTTTGTTGTGCATAACGCAAATTCTCAGGCTGAGAAATATCTAAAACTGCTACAGAATAGCTTTTGTCTAAACGAGGAAATAGTGCATCAATTTTATTTTGCAACGCTACATTTTCTACTAAAATATCTTGTGTTGTGTTTTGCTTTCGCGAAAGCAAATTCAATCTAATATCATTAATGCTTTTATAAGCACCAGCTGGTAACTTAGCATTTGGCAAGTCACCTGAAATAGTAAGCTGTAAATGCTTTAAACGTTTGATTCCTGAATATTGATAACCATCAATAGGGTATATCGTGTCGTTTGCAGGAATCGTAAAAGCCATGCTAGCAATGGCAAGTAGACCTATTTTTAATGTTTTTATCATTGTCTTATAATGTTGTGTTTAATGAAATTTCTTTTTGAGTATTTACATTTGGTGTAATAGATTTTAAATACTCTGAGCCTAATGCATTCTTATTTTCTACAAAAGGACGAATCTGGAATAACCATAGTTTATTATCCTTAAAACCAAGTTCTACATCGTAAGCACCTTTGTAATCTGACTTTGTCTTTTTTGCCAAGGTTTTTCTAATGGTTGTTGCAAGTTCGCTTATTTCTGAAATATTCTGCGTATTCAAAATTGATTTTTCAAATGTTGCCACTTTCTTACCAGTTCCGCCTGTTGTAGGTAAGGTGTTATGAAACGCCTCACGAGCAGGAGATATAAGTATCGCCTTTCCATCTGTATTTATAGTGTAAGCCTCAGCAGACTGACCATCTACCGCACCACCAGCACCACGACTAAAAGCAACCGTAAGATCATTATCATTTCCAGAAGAAATACCTTTTGTAATTAAAACTCCAGAGTAATCTACATCTACCGAAGGAATAACCAGAATGGATGGAAATACATTCTCTGGATTCAGTAAATATTTCTGTCTCCATTTAAAGCTTCTTTCTGTGTAAGGCGATGCCCAAACATCTTTAATGCCTTGCAATATCTTCTCTTTTTCAACCGCATTAAAAATGGATAAATTTAGTCCCGCTCCTGTAAAATCTTTCAAATCTTCCATATTAGTATCACTTCGTAAAAACACAGGTACATTCCCTAAAGGTTTACCAAGTATGGTTTGAAATGACGTTGAGATTTCAGCTGTGAAACTGGCTTTTAAAGGCATTACTTTTATAGCGGCACGTAAAGTCTCTAGTTGTCTTAGTTGAAAGCTCTCTACTTCGGCTTCAGAAATACCTTGATTTCTTTTATTCTCTACCTCTGCGAACATCGCATTTAAAAATTCCCAATAAGACTTGCCTTGATTAGGCATAGCCTGATCCATATGTGTTCTAAAAATTCCAAACGGAATCACAAATCCTTCTACCACTTTTTCAGGAAACATTGCTTTTAATTGGCCAAGGTTCGCAGCCTTTGGTCCACATAGTTTTCCAGAGTCTTTTGCATCTACATCGCGTAAGTTTAAAATCTTTGTTTGGTCTAAACGAATCTCTTTTACAGGTACAACAATCTTATCTTCTTTACGAACCTTTTTAGCAAATAGTGCTTTTTCGTCAGTAGTCATTTTTGCTTCTTCTTGTAAAATAACAGTACCACGATTGGATACAGCATAGAATACTTTTTTTCCATTAAAAGCCATTAAGTCTTGTAAATTCTGGTCAGACAAAGCCGCATTTGGAATTCCCAAATTACGTGCTAGTAACTGTACGTGAGATACCAAATTTCCTTCAGCTACCGTAGCAATCCCTGCCACAGGTTTTAAATCTGCAGGAGCACGCTCAAAAATATAAATTTTATTGCTTGACACCTCTATAGCATCTGGATTACCATTAACAACAACTAGTTCTCCAAAAGCGTAACCAGGATTTAAACCGCGTACACTACTTTGGTTAGATAGATTCATTACTTTATTAGATAATGAAGATTCTTTAGCAATAAAAGCACCCAAATCACCTACAGTCTTTCCTAATTGTAAGGCTACAGAGGAACGAATACGATCATCTATAAAGCTATACGCTTTAGGTTCGAAAGCATTGTATTTATTGACTACATCTTGATAGTTAGCCTTTACCATTGCAGAACTCCATTCTACAACACCGCGAGCTGTCTCTAATTTTTTTGTCAATGCTCCTAATGTTGCATTTGTAGACATACTAGGTTTTAAGGTTTCTGCTACTTCCTCCCATTCCCATAATTCTATAGCTCCTGTTCCAGTTATAGCCATTGTTAACGCATTAACTTTATCTAATTGTTCTCCTACTGTTTTAGGATTCCATTCTCCTGCTTTTTTAAAGACAATACTTTCTAGCTTATTTGCAATATCTAGTAATTGTAAACGCTGCGTACTGCCTTTTTCCTTCAGAATGTTTTTACGAATATCTAATAGAGCAATAGCAGTCTCTTTCGTTAGTGATGCAGCAGTTGTATTCCCACTATTTGTAGTAACATACTTTTTTAAACTTGCTTTTAATCCAGCTTCTCCTTGTAATTTATTGATCTGTTTAGATAGCGCTTCTAGACTTACAGGTTTATGGAATTTCTGCATTGTTGTAACCAATTCATCTATTTTTTTGCTGAGAGAAACCGTAAGCTTTGAAGCATTTTCTTTCTTAAATTGAAGTGTTTTTTCAATATCAGAAGGTTCTGGGTTACTGTGTATTTTTACACGTAAATCCATAAACTTACCATACTGATCTGAAATCACTTTAGATTGTGCCCGCATAAGTTGTGATAGATCATCATCTCCTTGATGTGGAATATCTTTTAGTGATTGTAGTACTAAATAATAATCTTTTAACAATACATCGTCTTTAATTAAGAGCCACTTATAAAACGTCATGCCCCAAGCTTCTTCATCTTCTATCTGAATGGAACCGCGGTAAAATTGCCCTTTTCTATTAATCCATCCATTATCCACTCGCGCTAAATATCTTCCCAATTGGTATTGCTTTAAACGTGAATGATTTTTTGAAGCATCCCAAAAATCGGCTTTATCTGTATATGCTAAGATCTGACCTAAAAAAATATGATTACTTTTTCCCAAAGCAATCACTTCATCTTTATAAGTTGCGTGTTGGATCCCACCTATGGAATCTGGACAAGGGTCTTTAGCAGCTCTTAAAGTATTATCGTCACAAAACCATTGAATGCTTTTGTAGGGACCACGGATATCATTTTTGTAAAGTAAAACTTGCTCTTCAATTTTAATTTCTTTTAGCTCTTGAGCTTGCAGATTAAAAGTAAATGATGCGAATGCTAGTAGTAGGAATTGTGTTTTTCTCATTTAGATACTTGTTTTCTGTTATTGAGACACTATTCCTTTATTGAGGTCACATTGTTTTAGATATATTTTGTGCATTTAGCTTTTCAACTAAGTATAATAGACTTCTCAAAATACTATAAAAACAAGAACTAACAGATTTTAAATCAATTATAGTAAGGGTAAAAACATTTTAAGTAGAAAGAAGTGACCTTTTAAAAATAGTTGTGTCTAAATTATTATGTAATAGTTAATCATTAAAATGAATCTTCAAAATTTTAAAAGCACGGCCAAAAAAAACATTGATGAAATTGATGAAAAAATAAGTGTTCTTAGAAATACAATAGAATATAATTTTAATGGAGACTATTTTCAATTACAGTTAGAACTTAATGAGTGTGAACTTAAAAAAGATGACCTAATTAGAAAATATTACAAATTCACAGTAAGCAAAAATTCTGAATATGAGAAACAAGTACGTTCATTTAAAAGTAGTCAAGATTTGTTGAAAGACAAATTATTAAGAATAGAGGATAGTATCTTTTATGATTCATAACACGAACTAGACTTTATTTAAAAATACTTTTCAAATTAGGAGCGACTTATAAATCTATACCTTGTCTTAAATACTTATAAAGCATTAATAAAATGCTCTCATAGCTTACATCACTTAATAGCTTTAATTATCTCCAATAGTGTTATACAGAACCTACAGTTTTTTTAACAATTAAACAATTTAAATATGAAATTAGTAGTACTATCAGCAAATCCCAATCTGTATTCTACCAAAAGATTGGTAGAGGCTGGTGAAAAAAAAGGCCACGAAATGTTGGTCATTGACCATACTAAATGTGATTTGGTCATCGAAAAAAAGAAACCAGCTATTATTTATAAAGGAACTGAAATTACGGGTGTTGATGGCGTAATACCAAGAATTGGAGCCTCTGTTACATTTTTTGGGACAGCCGTGGTAAGACAATTTGAGATGATGAAGGTTTTTAGTGCCACAGAATCACAAGCATTGGTAAGATCTAGAGACAAGCTTAGAAGTTTGCAAATTTTGTCGAGAGCTGGTTTGGATTTACCTAAAACCGTTTTTAGTAACTATTCAAAAGATGTAAGTAGTGTTGTTGAAAAGGCAGGCGGGGCACCTTTGGTGATTAAGCTTTTAGAAGGAACACAAGGTATTGGTGTTGTTTTGGTAGATACTAATAATTCTGCAGAATCAATACTGGAAGCATTTAATGGTTTACAAGCTCGTGTGATTGTTCAGGAATTTATTAAAGAAGCAAAAGGCGCTGACTTAAGAGTGTTTATTGTAGATGGTGTTGTCGTTGGAGCAATGAAGAGGCAAGGAAAAGAAGGAGAATTTAGGTCAAATTTACACCGAGGGGGATCTGCCGACATTATTGAACTTTCAGACGCGGAAGAAAACGCTGCATTAAAAGCTGCAAGAGTTATGGGACTTGGTATTGCTGGCGTAGATATGTTACAATCTGAGCGAGGCCCTTTAATATTAGAAGTTAACTCTTCGCCAGGATTAGAAGGGATTGAGACGGCCACTGGTAAAGATATTGCAAGTCAAATAATTAAATATATGGAGAGAAATGCAGAGTAAGGATATTGAAGTTTTAGGGCAATCCATTTCTATGGGAAAAGGGTTACAAATTAAACTAGATATTGCCAAACTGCATACCCGTACCAAAATTGAAGTACCCGTTATTATTGAACGTGCAAAAGAACCTGGACCAACTATTTTAATTACTGCTGGCATTCATGGTGATGAAGTAAATGGGGTCGAAATTGTAAGACAAATAATAGCTAAAGGCTATAATAAACCTCAAAAAGGGATGGTGATTTGCATACCAGTGGTTAACGTTTTTGGCTTTTTAAGTCTGCGGCGAGAATTTCCTGATGGAAGAGACTTAAATCGTGTATTTCCAGGATCTAAAGGAGGTTCTTTGGCAAGCATTTTTGCGTATCATTTAATGAAAGAAATTGTACCTCTAGCCGATTATTGTTTAGATTTTCATACCGGAGGCGCAAATCGATTTAATGCAGCACAAATAAGAATCAATGAAGGAGATGCCGAAAGTTTAGAATTAGCAAAAACTTTTGGAGCTCCATTTATTATGCAATCAAAACAACGAGAGAAATCGTATCGAGAATCGGCCATTAAACTAGGCAAAAAAGTCTTGCTTTTTGAAGGAGGGAAATCTCTTGATATTAACAGGTCTATAACTCGCAGTGGTGTTCACGGAGCGCTAAAAATAATGCATAGTTTAGGTATAAGAGATTTTCAAAAAGAGCTAAAAAAAGGATCTAAAAAAGAGGTGCCACCTATAATTATAGAAAAATCACGTTGGATAAGAGCAAGACATTCTGGTATGTTTCGTACTAATGCTGTACTTGGTAAATTATATAATAAAGGAGATAAAATTGGTAGCATTTCAGATCCATTTGGATATTTTGAAAGAGACATAAAGGCTCCGAATTCCGGCTATATATTTTGTATAAATCATACACCAATAGTTAATAAAGGTGATGCTATCATACATATAACCAAAGATAAAGATTAATGATATTTCTTATTTCAAGCATTAAAAGCCTTTTTCGAAATTCCTAAAATTATAACAACTGTGACTTTTGCAAAAATGGTGTGTCTTAATTATAGTGATTTATCATTTTTACTTATTATAATACCGAAACAATGAAATTTAAAACCATCGTTGCTTTTTTCGTAGTAGCACTCATAGTCGTCTTTTCAATTCAGAATTCTGAAATAACAGAATTAGAACTATTCATTTGGAAAATTTCAATGTCCAGAGCACTCATCATTCTGGGGAGTTTTGCTATAGGAGTACTAGTAGGTATTCTTATTTCTATGAAAAAGAAAAGAATCAATTATTAAACTTTATTATTATGGCCAAAATCACTAGCATCCGAAAGTCAAAATTTAAAAAAGCCTGAGAATCCCGTATTTTAGTTTTGCGAACAAAAAATACAATTTATGGGACTCTTCAAGCGCACTAAAAATACGAACAAGCCATTAATCCGCCAAATCTTAGA
>CALGLR010000024.1 GCA_937959395.1 uncultured Flavobacteriaceae bacterium
ATCTAAGATTTGGCGGATTAATGGCTTGTTCGTATTTTTAGTGCGCTTGAAGAGTCCCATAAATTGTATTTTTTGTTCGCAAAACTAAAATACGGGATTCTCAGGCTTTTTTAAATTTTGACTTTCGGATGCTAGTGAAATGATATAAAGATTGAGCAAACTTCTATTCTATTTGTTGGAATACCTTCGCTCATTACACTTTTATTAATAAAATACTCTAAAACTCCAAAATCTGCTTACGGAGTCGTTTTTTTTACTTTAACATTATTCTTACTTTTTTCTTCGATACTACTAGGTGAAGGTTTAGTATGTATAATATTTATGGCGCCGATATTTTATGCTATTGCAGGCTTAATAGTTTTTATTACTGAATATCTTAAGAAAAAAAACAAATCAAAACTCAACTCTTTTATACTGATACCACTGTTATTTCTGCTTTCTCAAGGATATGAGATAAACTCAATAGCGAAAACAAATAGTATAAAGACAATTACTAAAATTAACACTCATTCCAATATAAACAAGATAAATACAGCTCCAAATTTTCTAGAAAATTTTCCTAATTTCTTTAAAATTGGATTCCCTAAACCTATAGCTATTGATGGTACCGGTATTGATATTGGAGATTACAGAAAAATTAAATTTAAATCAAATACTAAAGGAATTGGAACACTTCATTTAGAAATAATTGCAAAAGATAAAAACTCAATCACTTTTGACGTAGTTAATGACGATAGTCATATAAATCATTGGCTATCTTTTAAAAAAGTTAAAATAGAAATAGAAAATTATGATAATAATACCTCAATAGTTAAATGGACAACTGATTTCACTTGTGACTTAGGCCCTTCATGGTATTTTAATCCAATTGAAAAATACGGAGTTAAAGTCATGAATCAACATTTGATAAATTCATTTTTTTTATAAATTAAGTATGTTAAATCAACTATACATAAGAAGTTATTTTTTAGTACTAGTATTTCTCATATTAATAATAATATTTGTATTTCAAAGACAAGAGAAAGATCTTAATTGGTCAATATTCTATTCTAGTTTATGGACGAGTATTTCGTTAGCGATTGTAAACTACATATGTGTTAAATATAACCTATGGCAATTTCTAGAAAATAATACACTGATTATTAATATCCCTTTAGATTTATACTTTATTTGGATTGTAATATGGGGAATATTACCAGTATATTTATTTAAAGGCAAACACACAATTATTTTATGCCTTTCACTATTATCTATAGATTTAATTTTGATGCCAGAGCTACATAAATTAGGCGTACTTAAGTTAAATGAAAACTGGTTAATTGGAGAAACTGCTTTAATTCTAATTGTATTTATTCCATCACATTTGTGGGCTAAATTTTATTACAATAAAACTTCTCTGAAGATTAGAAGTTTACTTCAAGTCTTAACAATGTCTCTTTTATTGCTAATTGGAATACCCTTCATTGTAAAAACATACACCGAAAATCAATTTATTCTACCAGAATTTAACATTTATCTTTTTCAAATTATTTTAATAATAGCTTTTCCTTCATTAATGGCGGTAATAGACTTAACAAGAATAGGCAAAGGCACTCCTTTTCCTTATGATAAAACAAAAAATCTTGTCAGATCTGGAGTTTATGCATATTGTAAAAATCCTATTCAATGGTCTTTTACATTATTATTTGTCCCTTTAAGCATATTCTATAATTCATTACTACTATTAACCGGTTCAATTATATCTATAGCTTATACTATTGGTATTTCTAACCCACAAGAATATCAAGATATGAAAGAACGCTATAATGAGGATTGGTTAAAATATAAAAAATCAGTCCCTAGTTGGTGGTTTTTATGGCAACCTAAATCAATCCCAACAGCAACTATATATTTCAGACAAAACTGTAACCAATGTGAGCAAATAAGATTATGGTTTATTAAAAGAAAACCTTCAAATTTGAATATTGAGTACTCAAAAACATACAAAAACAATGAATTATTTCAAGTAACATATGTTGACTCATTAAACAATAAATATGAAAGTATACATGCTTTCGCTAATGCTCTTGAGCATATAAATTTAGCTTACGCTTGTTTAGGATGGTTTATGAGGTTTCCAATTATTAGACCTTTTTTACAATTAATAATAAATACTATGGACTTTGATAAAAATGAAAAAGAATGTACAATAAAACAATAATTATAGCTGGAGGTTCAGGATTTCTTGGACAAGTTTTAGAAACTTATTTCAGCACAAAAGGATATACCATTAAAATATTAACACGTAATCCAAAGCGAGACAATGAAATATATTGGAATGCTGTAGATTTAGGAAACTGGCAACATGAATTAGAGCATGCAGAAGTATTAATTAATCTTACTGGAAAATCTGTCGATTGTCGTTACACGGAAGAAAACAAAAAAGAAATTTATAATTCAAGAATAAACTCAACTCACCTTTTAGGGTTAGCTGTAAATTTATGTGATAATCCGCCAAAAATTTGGTTTAATTCATCAACTGCGACCATATATAAAAGCTCTTTAAATCAAGAGATGACTGAAGAAAAAGGTATTATTGGAGATGATTTTTCAATGAATATAGCAAAATCATGGGAAAAGGCATTTCATGAAATTACTCTTCCAAAAACTAAAAAAATAGTATTGAGAACATCTATAGTATTAGGAAAAAAGGGAGGAGCTATAGTACCACTAAAACAATTAGCAAAATTTGGTTTAGGAGGAAAACAAGCTTCTGGAAAGCAGAAAGTAAGCTGGATTCATGAAGAAGATTTTGCTAGAGCAATTGAGTACATTATTGATAACGATTTAAAAGGCACCTTTAATTTATCGGTTCCAAAACCAACTAATAATTTAACTTTAATGAAAACCTTACGAAAAGTAATAAAAAGCCCATTTGGAATAAGCTACCCAAAATGGCTAATTAAATTTGGAGCTTTTGTAATAGGCACTGAACCAGAGTTGGTTTTAAAAAGCAGAAATGTAATACCACAACGATTACTAAAAAACGATTTCAATTTCTTATATAAAGATATTGATTTAGCATTAACAGATTTATTAAAGTGATTTTATTAAAAAATAAATTAGTTTGCAACAATATTGCTATAATTTGCATTAATAATTATAGTCTTGTCGGTGTTAGAAGAGTTTTTGGGATCGTTTTTTATTGTTTTATTTGAAACACTTTCATTATTGAACTTAGATCGATTACCATTAAAATAAAGGTTATAATCTACATTTGGCAAATTAATACGTGCGTCACTATTCTCTAAAATAATATTAAGGTTTTTAAAAGTGTCTTCTAAACTATTAATTACTAAATCTCCAAAGCTTCCATTAATTATTGAAGTATCTGTCAAACTATTAATATTAATATTTGACGAGTTTGAATTCAAAACCAGTTTTTTTGCTTGATTAATTTGAGCATTCTCTACAAAATCAAGTTTCAATTCTCCTTCTTCCCAATTTGCAACTTTTACAGGAGAATAAGATACATTGATGGAAGTCTCGCTTCCATCAATGCTATTAGCTAATAAACTAGTATGAGATAATTTTGCTTTCGCGTTATGTATTGTAGATACAAACTTTAGCTCTCCATGCCTAACATCTAAAATTAGTTTTGCCTTTTTTGGCATTTTAATTCGAATTGTTTTTTTTACTTTTTGATTTCCATTAAAATCAAATGTTTTTTTTCTTTTATGCTTATTCTTCTTTTCTAATTTTTTTAATTTTTCTAAAAGCGCTTTATCTTTTGCGCGTTCTTTTTCTGAACGTTTACCATGTTTTGCTTCTGCTTTTTCAAATTCTTTCTCAAACTGCTCTCCAAATTTCTCTCCCCAAGCCTCTATCTTAGGTGCTAGTTCTTCTTCAAATCTTTTTCCAAAAGTTTCTCCCCATATTTCCATTTTACTTCCAAAATCTTCTCCAAATTTCTCTCCCCATTCTTCCATGCGCTTTTCAAAATTTTTTCCATAATTCTTTTCGAATTCTTCTCCAAATTTTTCTCCCCAAGCTTCCATTTCTTTTTCATAGGTTTCAAAATCTACCTTATCAAATTCTTTAGCCCAATTCTTCATTTTCTCTTGATAATCCTTTCCATATTCTTTTTCATATTTTTTACTCCATTCTTCTAAATAAACCTCTCCTCTATCCTTATATTCCTCATAGTCAAAACTAACATTAGATATTCCTTTAGGCAATTCTGGTAGTTTCGGAAGTTCTGGTATATTTGGGTGTTTTAATAATTCTGGCAAATCTGCTAAGCCAGATAAAACGCCATCTATTAACTCAGGAATAGCAATAGCTTCTGGTAAATCCGCTAAGTGTATTTCTAACTCTTTGAGGGCATCTAAAGAAGTATCATTAAATCCAACAGCAAACCCTTCTATCCAAGCATTATCAGCCCCATCAGACCTTATCGTTATTTTATCTGTAGATCCACTAACATTAATATCCCAATTATCATAAGCTTTTTTAAAAGCTTCTGCACTTAATTCATCACTCGCTATAATGGCTTGAATTTCTACAATATCTTTATTCCAAGTATCAATTTCTATATTATTATAACTTGTATTCAAATTAATAACAACATCTTTATTTGCTTTAATAGACTGGTCTATTTTTATCTTCTTTTGTTGCGATTTAGCACTTGTAAAGACAAGTAAAAAAAGCATTAATATTTGTATTGATTTCATTTTCTTATATTTTATATTCTGAACTCGTTTAAACTTTTTCAATTAGCTAAAAAATTGCCCTTTTGTCTCTAATTTTATCCTTTTTTTCATTCCGTAGCTATGCTATGCAACTCAAAAAAGTCGTCAATTAAAACCAAAATGACTAATTTTCGCTTAAATTTAAAAAGGTTAAATGAGTTCACTATTTATACTTGATTAGTAGTTATAGTATTTATTTTTTTTAATTGTTCTTTTAAACGATACATTAATTTTAAACGCAGTTTCAAATTGCTTATTAATGCATTCACTGTTTGTTCATTAGGACCATGATTATTTAACTCTAATGATAACTTTTTATACTCTTCATTTAGAATTTCTAATCTATTCACATAACCGTCAAATAGTTCTTTGTTTTCTGGAGTAATCTGTACTTTAGAAAGTTCTAGATTAATATTTGCAATGTAATAATCTTCAACTTTCTTTAAACCTGGAGAAATATCTCCTAAGCTTTTTGTTGAAATAGTTGTACTTACATCTACTACGGCCTCGCCTTCTACAATCGTTTTAGGTTGAATATAGTTATAGGTTCCAAAGCCTAATGCAATAAATAATACTATAGTGGCAGCAATACTAAACCATGAGAAACTTGATGTCTTTTCTTCAGGAATGGCTTCTTCTAATTTATTAAAAAAACGATCGGCATGTCCTTTAGGCATCACTTCTCTATTTTCTAATTGAGAACCTTCCTTAAATAGTTCTTTAATATCCTTTGACATAATTTTTTTTCTTTAATAATTCTTGTAATTGCAATTTACCACGAGACAATTGTGTTCTAGAATTGACTATTGTTATGCCTAATATTTCAGAAATCTCTTGATGATCATATCCTTCTACTAGGTATAACATTAGCACATATTTGTATTTATCTTTAAGGGTGTTTATTGTTTTCTTTATAATTTCTATTGTAACATTATCTTCGACTAACCATTCGTTATCTTCATTATCAATTACTTTAAGGTGTACATCTTTTAATTCAACAAGTTGTTGTTTTTTACTTTTTAAATAATCAATACATGTATTAATAACGATACGTTTCAACCATGCTCCAAAAGTAACTTCTGCTTTATATTGATTTAAATTTTTAAATGCTTTAATGAATGCATCTTGAACAGCATCTTCTGCTTCAGCAGAATTATTCAAAAATCGTTTCGACACCATATACATCCCATTGCAATACTGGTTGTACAACTGCATTTGCGCTTTACGATTGTTGCGTTTACATTGTTCGATTAAATCAACTTTAAACACGTATTATTTTTGGTTTTTGGTGGTTCTCAATATAATGACGATAGAAAAAACAAAACGTTGCAAAAAAAATTGTTTTTTTTATGAAAGATAAAATTAGCACCTAAAAAATAAGTGCGCAAATTGCTAACCTAAAAGAATTTAGGCTTTAAATCATGATTATTTTTTATATGTAAGAAATATTTTTTTAGAGATTAAGTTCTTTCTCTAATGCTCTTTTTACAACTTTTTTATTGACATCTAATCCCAACATTATGTTAGGATTCGGGCAATTATTTTTATAAAAAATAATATCTGCTGCACTAGAAACTCCTGGATAGTCTCCTTGGTTACCTTGCATATCATTAATAACTTGAAAATGTAAATGAGACGCATATTCTCCATTAACTTCAGGAATACCTATATGAGCTATGGTTTCACCTTGTTTAACTTTATCTCCAATTTTAAGTTTATTAAGTGAATCTGTACTTAAATGTCCATAAAGGGTATGAAATACAACTCCATAAATAGTGTGTTTTAATATAATCGTAGGGCCATAATCACCATGATTCGTATTATTATTAAAACTATGAATTTCTCCATCAAATGCAGCTAGAACCTTAGTCCCAGCATTCACCCATAAATCTATTCCTAAATGAATGTTTCTTTGTTTGTCTACTTCTGTATTATTAAAGTAGTTACTCCTATTATATAGGTTTCTTTTTTCTAAATAACCGCCAAAAGCAACTTCAGCATTGTTATTTTCTAAATAATTTTTAATGTAATTATCCCAAGATTTATAACAATCAACATTTAAAAGTTCTAAATCTAAATTAGTAACTGATAAATCGATTGGTACATATTTGTTTTTAGAAATTGAGCTATCAATAATGTTGATGCTTTCTAAATCAATGTAGGATAAAAAAGTAGATGAAGGTTCTGAATTCATTGGATAAATTATTAATTACAAATGTAATAAATTGCTTACTCAAACGCCATTTATGTATTACAACAGCTCTAAGAATTATAGTATTTATTACATAATTGTAAGCTTAGTAAATGATCTAAAAAAAATATTATAATTTCTTAACATATTATCATTTTTTAGACTGTTTCTCTTCTCTAATTTAACCATATTAAATCGAAAAGAAAAATTATCATAGGATAATTTTCTATTAAAACGGCTATTAAAAGTCGAAGTCATTCATTTTTAACTAGTAAAAAAATAATTTCTACTATAAAACAAAAACATGAAAATGATCGTTATTAGTTATGACTACTAACTATACCATAAATTATCTTTAATTTTAACACATACCTTAAATGAATACATTTTTGAAACGATTTATTTTATTGTTAGTTATTATCACTATTGGTGTTTTAGGCTATTCTTTTTTTAATGATGGTCTACTAAGCAAACCTTTAAGCCCAAAAAAAACAGTCGCTTTTAGTGTTGATGGATATAAACTTAACGTTTTTTATAATAGACCTTCTAAAAGAGATAGGGCTATTTTTGGGGCCTTAGTTCCTTTTAACCAAGTTTGGCGAACAGGAGCAAATGAAGCTACTACTTTTAAAACAAATAAACCATTAAAAATTGGTGATGATTCTCTTCCAAAAGGGAAGTACACCCTCTGGTCTATACCCAATGATACCGCTTGGACTGTTATTTTTAATTCTAAAATGTATGCATGGGGAGTAGATGAAACAATGAAACCTATGAGAGATCCTGAGTTTGATGTCATACACTATATTTCTCCTGTAGAAAAAATAAAAAGTACTGTTGAACAATTTACTATTGCTTTTGATAATTCAACAGATAATTTATCTTTAACAATGGCTTGGGACGACACCAAAATTAGTATCCCACTAAAATAAATTATTTAGTATTCTTTTGAAAAAATAAAAAAAAAAGCGAAGTAATACTTAACTTTGAAATTAGACAAGAACTCGTTTAAACTTTTTGGATTTAAGCGAAAATTAGTCATTTTGGATTTGGTTGACGGCTTTTTTGAATTGCATAGCATCGCTACGGAATGAAAAAAAGATTAAAATCAGATACAAAAGGGCAATTTTTTAGCAAATTGAAAAAGTTTAAACGAGTTCTATAATAAATCTTTGAATTCATACTATTGAATACAAAACCTAATAAATCGGCTCTAAAAGAAAACCAAGGCATTCCTCAACCAGAAATGGTTAGTAGTAAGTCCATATCTAATATTAAACAAAAAAGAAGGCTGCTTACTTCCTCTGAAAAATTAGTAGAAGGCATTTTAGAAGGTAATATTACCGCATTAAGTAGAGCTATAACACTTGTAGAAAGTAAAAATAGTGATCATTTAAAAAAAGCCAACTCGGTATTAAAAGCCTGTTTGCCTTATGCAAACAAATCTATTAGAATAGGAATTACAGGTGTTCCTGGTGTAGGAAAAAGTACTTTTATAGAAGCATTTGGTACCTACTTAACGACATTTAATAAGAAAGTTGCCGTATTAGCTGTAGATCCTAGTAGCTCAATTACTAAAGGAAGTATTTTAGGAGATAAAACAAGAATGGAAGATCTTGTAAAAAATGAAAATGCATTTATACGCCCTTCTGCTTCTGGGAATTCTTTAGGAGGTGTTGCTCGTAAAACACGAGAAACAATAATCTTATGCGAAGCTGCTGGTTTTGATACCATAATAATAGAAACTGTTGGTGTAGGGCAAAGCGAAACTGCTGTTCATAGTATGGTAGATTTTTTCTTATTACTAAAGCTTGCTGGGGCTGGTGATGAATTACAAGGAATTAAACGTGGTATCATAGAAATGGCAGATACTATCGCTATTAATAAAGCCGATGGAGATAATTTAAAACGCGCAAAACTTGCTAAAGTTGAGTTTAATAGAGCGCTTCATATGTATCCTGAAAAAGTGTCTAACTGGCAGCCCAAAGTTGTTACTTGTAGCGCTTTAAACAATGATGGAGTTAGTGAATTATGGACGATCATTAATAATTATATTTCTAAAACTTCTGAAAATAATTATTTCGAAAAAAAGCGAAATGATCAAAATAAATACTGGTTACTTCAAACTATTGAAGACCAATTAAAAAGTGAGTTTTTTAATTCTAAGAAAATAAAAAAAGAATTAATTAATCAAATGAAATTAATTGAAACCAATAAAACGACTCCTTTCGCTGCTGCAGATTATTTACTAGGCTTGAAATAGTTATTCTTCATTAATTAGTCTAAAAACCAATGTCATTTTCTAGGGGAAAAACACCCTATTTTGTTTTTCAAAACCTAATCAATATACTGATAATCAAGTAATTAAAATAAATCCCTTTTTCACAAAGAACAAGTGGTTGTAAAACGAACCTCATAAAAATGTAACTTTGCTTAGCACACTATAACCATCAAAATTATGAAACATTCAATCCCGCTGTTAATCAAATTATCATTAGTATTTGTTATACTACTTCAATCGTGCACTGCCGTAAAAGGAAAGTATAATATTGAAAGAGTTAATGAGCACCTCATCTCTAAAGATTCTGCTATAAAAATGTACGAAGAATATGGAGATAAGAGAATACGTCCATTACAAAATCAATTAGGCTTTGAAGATACTCGGTTTGTATGGTTCTCATTGGAAGACATGAAAGCTTATATAAATTATGTAGAGTCCATTAAAAAGGAAAACCCAAAAGAAAAAGTTTCAGGAATAAGAATATACTTTTCAGCTTATCCAAAAAATAATAAAATAGAATCGGAACATCAAACGGTATTTATGACACCAACTGTAGAATTAACGAATAGGGTAGACAGATATGCACCAATGAACCATCTTCCTTTTGTTATTTTTCCTGAAAATGAAAATGAACCTCTAAAAGGACGGTTTGAAATCATAACAGAATTGATGCTACAAGATTATAAAATGGAAGATCGTTTGAATTACTACAAACAAAAAATCTCTAGAAATAGACTAACTAGTACTGGTACTGGAGTTTCTTTTAATACTACAACAGCAAGAGCTGCAAATAACATAAAAGTAACACGTACAATATATAATGAAGGGGAGATAGCCCCACCTCCACCTGAGAATTAAAAGTTTTAAAATTTATTATGATTGTTGAATTGTCTTATAAAACTTTAAGAAGCTCTGTCAAATATGTAGAATTAATTACTGTAATTACTGGTACAGTATATTTATATAAATATAAGCATACCGTTTTAAAATATTTTCTAATGTATCTCTGGTACAGTGTCCTTACTGATTTTTTGGGCAAATGGTACATAACACACACTGAACATACACACAACCATATTATATATAATTTCTATTATTTAATTACTTTTTGTTTCCTATTATTGCTTTACAGAAAGTTAGTAGCGTATAAAAACCATAAAAAATGGATTTTATATTTTACTGTATTATACTTTTTTTCATTTTTTTTAAATCTTTTTTATCAAGATTATTACACACAAATACAAGCTATACCATTTATAATAGGTGCCATATCTCTTGTGATTAGTATTGTCTTTTACTTTCAAGAAGTTTTAAATTCTAATGAAGTTTTAAATATCTTTAAGAACTTAATATTCTGGATTAGTGTAGGTTTGTTAATATATTATATAGGAAAAATACCCGCTAGAATAGTTACAAACCATTGGAGTGAATTTAAACACTATAAAATAATATATGCTTTAACACATATTTTAAACATCATAATGAATTTATTTTTTATCATCGGTTTTATATGCAGCAAGGAGGAGAAGGAGAAGCTATAATAATAGCGGTAATTACATTAGTGATTTTATGCATAATCATAATTATGCTTTTTGTTGTTTTTCAAAAACGAAAAAACCTACTTATTTTACAACAAAAAGAAGCCGAAAAACAATTTGAACAAGAAATAACAAAAACACATATTGAAATAAGAGAAGAAACCTTTAGAAATATTAGCTGGGAGTTGCATGATAATATTGGACAATTAGTAACTTTAGCTAAAATACAGTTACAAAGCTCAGATAATATAGAAGAGGTAAGAATTACTTTAGATAAAGCCTTAAAAGAATTAAGAACGCTTTCTAAAGCCATTAATCCTGAAGCACTAAAGAGAATATCATTAATAACAGCTATAAAACAAGAAATAGAGCGCTTTAATCGTTTACAATATTTAATGGCAAACTTAAGTGTTGAAGGTGAAGAAATACCTTTAAATGCAGAAGTACAAACTGTTTTCTTTAGAATTTTGCAAGAGTTCTTTTCTAACACCATTAAACACGCTAAAGCAACTAGTTTAGATGTTAGTATTAATTTTAAAGACGATCGTTTAAATATTCTTGCTACTGATAATGGTATTGGTTTCGATAATGATAATATAAGTAATCTGGGTATTGGTCTTTCTAATATCGCTAAACGGGCACAATTAGTTGGAGCTATTGCGAATATTGACTCTATTATTAATGAAGGTACTCAACTTTTTATAACCTATTATTATAAAAAGGAATCTCGAAATGAAACGCAATAATAGATTGATAATTGTCAAACTATTCGATGGTAAGTTCCTTCTATTACCGCTTTAATAGTTATTACAAGTAGAACACTAAAAATGAACAAATGAAAACAAATAAAATAGTAATTGTAGAAGATCACATTCTGCTTTCTCAAGCTATTAGTAGTTTAGTAAATTCTTTTAATAATTTTGAAGTCTTATACCTTTGTAAAAATGGAAAAGAATTGGTTACTAAATTAAAAACGCCAAGTAACATACCCGATGTTGTTCTCATGGATGTTAATATGCCTATTATGAACGGTATTGAAACCACAAAATATCTAAAAGACAACTACCCAGGTGTTAAGGTAATGGCACTTTCTGTTGAAGAAGATGAGGACATTATTATAAAAATGCTAAAAGCTGGAGCCAAAGGTTATTTACTTAAAGATGTAGAAAAAAGCATCTTAGAAACGGCATTAAATGAAGTGATTAATAATGGGTACTATCATACTAAAGATGTTTCAAATATTTTGATTCATACATTGGATGAAGATTATAAAAATACCAAGAAACAACTTAAAGAACGAGAAATTGAGTTTATTAAACATGTTTGTACAGAATTAACTTATAAGGAAATTGCTGGAAAAATGTTTTTAAGTCCAAAAACAATTGATGGTTATAGAGATTCTCTTTTCTGCAAATTAGAAGTAAAAAATAGAATTGGTTTAGTAATCTATGCTATAAAAAATAAAATCATAACACTTTAGACAAATTAGATCGATACCAAAGGGTTTGTTTTTTCACACCTTCTATTAAACTTGTTTCTGGATGATAATTTAATAGTCGTTTTACTTTATCTATATTAGCTTTTGTTCTTAATTGGCCTCCATTTCTTCGTGAAACACTATTAATTTTAATTTTACGATCTATAACTGCCTCCATAGTTTCTATTCCTTCTTGTGTAGAATATTCAGCCTCATTTCCTAAATTAATAACTTCTCCATTTACTATATTCTCATTTCCAATAACACTAACAACACCATCAATAACATCATCTACATAAGTAAAACTTCTAAAATGTTTTTCACTACCTTCATATAAAGAGAATATCTCATCATTCTCCACACTAGCAATTAATTGTGTATACATTTTTTCAGGACGCTCTCTTGGCCCATACACAGAGTATAATCGTAATGAACAGGTTTTCATTTTATTTTCTCTACTTTTTTGAAGCACTAACTGCTCTGCTAAAACATTTCCCAAGAATTGCAGGGAAAACAAAATTTGGTTTTTTGAATAAATCATTAATACCATTTGATCATAGAATTTATTGCAGTAAATTCTATATGAAAATGGTATTACTAAGAAGCTAATTGTATACGTTTAAGAGCGTAAAGTGCTAGTTTATAAAAACCAAAACCAGATAAAGCACCAAATAGCATCCCGCAAATAATATCTATTGGAAAATGTACACCAACATATATACGACTGTAAGCGACCATTGCACTCCAAAATAGTAATATGAAAATCAGGTATTTCTTGTAAGACCGAAGTAATAAACCTGCGAAAACAGCTGCTGCCATAGAATTACTAGAATGTCCAGAAAAGAAACTATACTTACCACAACGAACAGCGATATAACGCATTTGTTCCATAACACCTTCTGTTCTACATGGTCTTAAACGTTCGAAACCTCTTTTAAAAACATTAGTAATTTGATCCGTAAATGTGACCATTAATACAATAATAATAACAAATGCTATTAATGCTTTCAGTCCATATTTTTTATACATTAAGAACAATAGCAACCCATAAAGCGGAATAAAAGTGAGCTTATTTGTTATAAGTAACCATAACCCATCCCATGTTTCACTACCTAAATTATTTAGTAATAAAAAGAGTTCTTTATCGTATTGTATCAATTGATCTATCATTAAATTTTAGAATAATAGTAAAATTAATCTTCGTAACGTGATACTTCTCTATCGTAGAAAGCTGTAGCTTCTTTAATCATGTTTTCAGTCTCCATTTCTAATTCTTTTTCATCGTGCAGATCAAAATCTTCAAACCACTCCACTTCATCATTTTCTAGATTAATAATAAATCTAGGAAATTCGGTATGTATCACAAAGATCGCATTTGGTAAATCGGTAGTATCACCTAATATAAATTTAGGAAGTTCCATTTTTTTTAATTCGTTATAATGTTATTAGACTAGTTCTTTTACAGCTGTTCCTGTTATCTTAATTTTTCCTCCAAACGGTAAAGCTTCTGCTTGATATATTGTTCTTGCTGGACGTGCATTCTCGGGAAACAATTCCATATATAATTTATTAATTTCAGGTAAATCGTTTAGGTCGTTAAAAGCAATATCTATAAAAACAACATCATCCTTATCAAATTTGGCACTTCTTAAAACAGCAAAAAAGTTAGAAAAGGCTTTATTTCCTTCTTCTAGAATAGTCCCAGGAACATATTCTCCTTCATTATTTACAGACAATTGACCACTCACAAAACACATATTATTCACCACTACTGCATGACTAATTGGATTGGACCAATTAGGAAGACCTTCTCCTTTTGTAATATACCTTTTGTTATTCATGAATTTTCCTGTTCAACTTCCTTAATTATTATTCGTTGTTCAAAATTAGTTTTTTTGTTAGATAATTAAATCGAATAAACAATAAAACTGATGCCGTTGTTAAACCAGCTAATAAACCACACCAAATTCCAAAACTTCCATACATGTCTTCTTTACCTAAAAACCAACTTACAGGAAAACCAATCATCCAATAAGAAATAAACGTAATAAGCGTTGGTATCTTTACATCTTGCAACCCTCTTAAAGCGCCGAGTACAATTACCTGAATACTGTCACTTATTTGAAATATTGCTGCTGCTAATAATAGCTGAGAAGCAATACCAATCACTTCCATGTTGTCTTTAAAATTTACCGCATCATCAAAATCGACATACAACTTTGGCAAATGTTCTCGAAATAGAAAAAATAGTAATCCAAAAGCCACTGCGAAGATAAGTCCTAAAAGAAAAAGAGAAAAAGCGATTCGGCGTAAATCTAGATAATGTTTTAATCCTTTTTGATTTCCAACACGAATCATAGAAGCCACTCCAATTCCCATAGCCACCATAAAAGTCATAGAACTTAGATTTAAAGCGATTTGATTTGCTGCTTGTGGATTCTTTCCTAATAAACCACTTAACCATATGGCTGCAGTAAAAATAGCAACTTCAAAAAACATTTGCATGGCACTTGGTGCTCCTAAATTAATAAGTTTACTAAGCATTAATTTCTCTAAAACAAAAAATTTAATATGAGTAACAAATGCCTTAGATTTTTCTTTTCCTTTTAACAAATACCATAGGTGCCATAACATTATAAAACGTGAAATTAAAGTTCCATAAGCTGCACCTACAATCCCTAACTCGGGAAATCCGAATTTCCCAAAAATGAATACGTAATTTAGTACGACATTAACCACATTTGCTAAAATCGTAGCATACATCGGGTATTTAGTCATAGATAAGCCATCACTAAATTGTTTAAAAGCTTGAAATATGATTAAAGGTATTAATGAAATAGCCACCAAATTTAAATACGGAATTGCTAATTCTACAACCTCAACGGGTTGTTTCATAAAATACATTAAAGGTTTTAATACTAAAACGAGTAAAAATAGTGCTATCCCTAAAACCGTACATAGAAATAATCCATGTTTAAAAGCCGATTTTCCTTGCTTAAAATTGTTTGCAGAATCTGCCTCTGCTACTAAAGGCGTAATCGCTGTAGAAAAACCAATACCAAGAGACATTGCAATAAACATAAAGCTGTTTCCTAAAGATACTGCTGCTAATTCGGCCGTCCCTAATTGTCCAACCATAATATTATCAATAAACCCCACAAAAGTGTGTCCAAGCATGCCCAATATTACAGGTGCTGCTAGTAGCCAGTTGTATTTAAATTCTTTGGTGTAGTCGCTTAAAACCATTTGGTAAAAGTAACACTTCGGTTTTTGATTTTCGAATTTTAAAAAATGTATTATACGCTTTTTGGTTTAATTATATTAAAGACATATAACTTTCTAAACGATGTAAAGCCTGAAGTATCGAAATCCATGTTATCATTTCTACAATAGCCTCTCCTTTGCATATAGGAGCAACCTCTTTAAGTATGCTTTCATTTATTTGAGCTGGACTATAAGAAGCTCCCTTTGCAAGAATTAATGCGGCAGTTGTTTCTTTTGACATTGAAAGCTCTTGAGACAATTGTGCTAATACTGTTTTACAATCCTGAGCAGTATCTGGCGTTTCTTTTAAAGCAAATTCTTTTAGAGCTAATACTAATTCTTCTGAAATAGTTAACCCTGTGTTTTTTAAAAGCAACTCAGACGCTTCAATTAAATACTTATTTTCTATTATAATTGAATAAAGAAGGCCACATAGTAATTTTGTTTCTAACCCCATTACCGTAGTTTCATAAGAAAGATTATCTCTTAAAACAATAGTTAATGCTTTTATAATTTTTTTACTTTTTACTTTTTGTAGAATTGGAAAATCATGACCCGTTTTAGACTTTAAATAAGTACTTGCCAATTCGTAACTGTTAGGGACTCCTTTGTTCCAACTACTTTCAAGACTAACTGCTCCTGGAGCTAGTCTTATGATTTTTATATAAGTAAGCAAATTGTCTTTTTTAGGAGGCTTTGCTCCTTTATCAATGATCATTTCTCCTGTTAAATGTTTACCCGTTTCCCAACCAAAAGGACTAATCAAATTAGCAACATCATTTATAACCTCTTGTTCTAATTGAGTTCCAAATGCATCCATAAATTTATTTAAAAACCCCATTAAAACAACACTCATTGTTATCGTTTCGATCTCTTTTGGAGTAAAATATTTAACTAATCTATTATAATCTTCCTTTATGATTTTTATAGGGATGCTTGATAGTTTTTCAGAAAATGAAACTATTGCAGATTCTTTAGCATTATAATTCCCCGTAATTACATGTTCACTTATCCCACGCCTTAAAGCAAATGAGCACGTATGTGCCGAACAATACATACAACCTGCTGCCATGCTGGAACGATACATTGCTAATCCCATTGCTGTTTTTATCGATTTAGATCCAAAAAGTGAATTAGGGAGATTTAATAAATTTGGAACCAATAAATTATAGGTTTTAAAACCTGTAGGCCATATCTCTAGAATAGGATCTGCATTGGGAATATTTCCAATTAAAATTTTAACCAATTCTAACATTGGTTTATATTTTTTATAAACTTTAGAAAAACTCGGTGCTTGAGGTTTTAGCTGTTCGTGTAATGTTAAGGCCATACTATTTATATTATAAACTGATTCCTATTTTATTATACGATAATTTAATCACCTTGGGGATATTAAGTGACCGATTTTCTTTTAATTCGCTAAAATTTCCTCTGGATCATAAACACTATTCCCTTTAACCACTCTAAAAACAGTTTTAGTATTCAGTATATCCTCCAAAGGATTCGCATTAAGCAATACAATATCTGATACTTTTCCAATGTCTAAAGTTCCATAATTAGCTTCCTTTTTAAGAAAATACGCGCCATTATAAGCCGAAGTTTGTAATGCTTTTAATGGTGACATTCCTGTCTCTACCATGACTTCTAATTCTCTGTGTAAAGAAATCCCTGGATAGGTATAAGAATTGTAAGCACCACTGTCCGAACCTGCTAAAAGTTTCACACCGCTATCACTTAACGATTTAGTTAAACTCTTAAAAAGAGTATTTAATTCTTTTCTATCTTTAATGGCTTTAGGTGAAGCATTTAAAGCGCCTTTAATTCTACCTTGATATGTTTTTATAATGCCAGCATCCATTAATTTTAAATAGGGATCATTTTCATGATTTTCTTCATCTAGATAACTTAAAACATTCCCTATATGAAGTGTTGAACTAATCCTCGTACCTCGGAAGCTTTTCAACTGATATAAAAATAGATTAAATTTAGTTACAAACTATAAATCTAAAAAACATGTATCAAAAAAAAAGTAAAAACGATTTTGGAAACGGCTTTAGAGCGTGTTC
>CALGLR010000025.1 GCA_937959395.1 uncultured Flavobacteriaceae bacterium
CGTTTTTATTTCTATAAATAACGAATACTTATATCTAATTATAATAACATCCTTTTAGTTTTATTAAAAAGGAACATAAATAATTTTCAATTTGATTATCTTCAAACTCTATATTGGATAATGCTTAATGAATACAAATAAAGGTTTCTAAACTAAATTGTTGTTATTAGTTTCTTTAATAAAAAATAAGCTTCTTTTCTTTGTTGTAAGGAATTAAAATTGTTTAGACTAACAAGTCTGAATAATTTTTAATTACAATTAATTTATCTAATTTAGTTCTCTATGAATAACAATATTGTAAAGGCTTCTTTAATTACACTTGAAAAATCTAAAAAACTATTATTGACAATATCTGATAAACAGTTAAGTGATAATAGTGTATCTCCATATTATTCTAGTATTGGTTCACATATTCGGCATATATTAGATTTTTATGACTGTATATTAATAGAAGAGAATAATATAGACTTAACACAAAGAAAGAGAAGTGCCTACATCGAAAGTTATTGTAACCCTGCAATGGATTATGTAGATAAACTTACAGAAAAACTAAAGAGTGGATTGTATACAAAGGAAAGAAATGTAAAAGTAATTGACGATTTGGGTACAGGTAAATTAGAAATTGATTATACTTTTTCATCTTTATTAGCACAAGCTAATAGTCACACTATTCATCATTATGCTATTATTACTTATATTTTAGATAGATTAGATATTAAAGTAGAAGATGATAGTTTTGGTTATAATCCTACGACACCTAAAAAAGTTTTTTCTGAAAAAAATTAATCTTTTTTAGTACTCTCATTTTTAAATAGGCTGTCCATAATTATGTTTATTCCTTTAAAACCAAAATAAATTGCTAAAGCACAAATTATTATTCCTAAAACTAAAAGAGGAATGTATAATGGTTTTTCTTGGTTGGTAAAAGCGATATGAATGATTATAGGTCCTAATATTAATAATGCTAAAGTAAGTAACATTGTTTTTAGACCTTCAGCCAAAAGCTGTTTGTTTGTATGTTTAGTTTCCACTTTTATATGCATTTATGGCTTGTCTAACGTTATTATGTTCTTTTAATAACAATTGAGCTTTTTCATATGATATTTTCAATTCGCTTGCCAACATCTTGGCACCTCGATTAACTAGTTTATTATTACTTAATTGCATATCTACCATTTTGTTTCCTTTAATTTTACCTAATTGAATCATAGTAGCAGTTGTAATCATGTTTAAAACCAGTTTTTGGGCAGTACCAGCCTTCATCCTAGAACTACCAGTTACAAACTCTGGACCAACAACTACTGATATTGGTAATTGAGCAGTTAATGCTAATGGGCTTCCTTCATTACATGTAATGCAGCCAGTAATAATTTTATGTTCGTTGCATTTTTTTAATGCGCTAATAACATATGGTGTAGTTCCAGATGCAGCTATACCAATTACTATATCATTTGAAGTGATATTATAGCTTTTAAGATCTACCCATCCTTGTGTTTCAGAATCTTCAGCAAATTCTACAGCTTTTCTTATGGCATTATCTCCTCCAGCTATTAACCCTATAACTAAATCATGAGGGACACCAAAAGTAGGAGGGCACTCAGAAGCATCAACAATTCCTAATCTACCGCTAGTACCGGCCCCTATATAAAATAAGCGTCCATTAGATTTTAATTTAATAACAACTTGTTCTATTAATTCTTCTATTTGTGGCAATGCTTTTTCTACTGCAATAGGAACCGTTTTGTCTTCTGCATTTATATTGATAAGTAATTCATTTATAGACATCTTTTCAAGATGGTTATAATTTGAATCTTGTTCTGTAGTTTTTGTAAAATCCATAATTCAAAAATACGTAATTATTAATATTTTAAATTAGAAAACCGGGTTAGGTTACAAAGTGAATTTTACTCAATAATAGAAACTACATAATTTTAGGTGGTTTATTTTATAAACAAAAAACTAATTTCACTTACAATTAGGGTTTCAATTACCCTATAAATAGTGTAAATCTGTTTTTAAAATTGATGTAGTTTTGTTTGAGCTTAATATTAAGTTTGTTTAATTAGAATCATACATTAAGTATGATGAAATTTCAAAATACTGTAAATAAATTGGTTGTAAAAATTTATTAATTAATTCAAAAACTTTTAAATTATGAAAAACACTAAATTTTTATTTCAAACTACTTTTCTCGCATTTCTTATTCTTTTTAGTTTAACTTCTTGTGAAGTTGATAACGAAGAATCATTAGTAGAAGAAGAACAGGTCATTGATCAAGAACAATTAATAGATCCCAACACAGAAGTGATACATATTGAAAATGCAAGTATGCGTTTAACCAATCAAAATGCACGTCGTTATTATTCAGGAAGTTTAACTGTACATACATATAAACTTGCAAGTTCTGGTTCTAGTATTGGGAGTTATGAAGGTATTGCTTTTTCTACTCCTGTAATTAGCGTAAGCGTGGGATATGATACAAATAAGTATACAACTTTATACTTTTTTAGGCATCCTTTAAGTCAAGATTTTGTGATGACTACATCTGCAAGAGAGTTTTGGGATTTGGATAGAAAAGGTTGGAGAAGAGAAACTTTTGGTCGTCCATTAGTACAGAAAAGAGCAGGAAATGGAAAAGTTCCATTACACCGTTTCTATAGTTCAAGTAATTCAGATCATTTATTTACCAAAAACTACTCAGAAGGAATTAGAGCTGGTTATAAGTATGAAGGTATAACAGGATATGTAAACTAGAGCCTATTATTAATTGTTTCAATAAATAAAACTAGAGATGGGTTTTTTCCTCTCTAGTTTTTTTATTCAACGGAATAAACAATCTCAAGGCCTTGAGAAACTCTAAAAAAACCTAAAGGGAAATTACTGGGGTTGGTTCATTCCTACAATTACCACGAAAAGTAGCAGGTTGTGTTTGAAAAGGACCTCCATCTGGTTCTCCTTGTTGTAAAAGCAAAAATAAGATCTATCCATCCTTGTGTTTCAGAATCTTCAGTAAATTCTACAGCTTTTCTTATGGCATTATCTCCTCCAGCTATTAACCCTATAACTAAATCATGAGACACCAAAAGCAGAGGGAATAAGAAGCATCAACAATTCCTAATCTACCGCTAGTACTGGTCCCTATATAAAACAAGCGTCTATTAGATTTTAATTTAATATCAAGTTATTACTATTCTCTAACTCTGCCTTGTGAGATAGAAAACAATTCTGATTATTCAGATGAGAACGTTTTTGTTACTATTGTTGGAGAAATTGGTGGATTTGTTTGAGTATATCCTATTACTGGTTTTGTAAATGAAATGAATAGGAGCGATAATACCGTGCAAGGTCTTGTTATAAATGGAAATATAGGTTCTGATTGAAATGGTTTATATACCAATTATTTTCGAAAACTTAGTGATATTCCTAACAAAACTTTAATGATTCCGTAAATAGGTAGATATCAAATTATATTTACCCTATTTTGTTTAATCTGGTGTTTCTTACTTAAAACTCTTATAGTTTATAATAAGATTAAGTAATTCATTATAGTATAGTACATCCTCATTTTGTTTAATATGGTGATGATTAGTTATGATCCAAAGTAAATGATTAATAATTTAGTTATTGATTTACAGTGCTTTAAAAGTGTTGTAAAAACTATTAATTAATCATTAAACAATAACATTATGAAAAATCACAAATTTTTATTTCAAATTATTACCCTCGCATTTTTTATTTCTTTTAGTTTTACTTCTTGTGAATTAGAAAAGGATTCATTAGAAGAAGAATTAGTTACAGTAGAAGAACCTATTTTAGATAATGGGGAACTTGAAAATTTAAATACTAACGATGATGTTTATAAAGAAAGTACAAGTAGGAGATTGACTAACCAAAGTGCACGACGTTATTTTTCAGGAGGAAGTCAAAGCTTACACACCTATAAACTCGCTAGATCTGGAGCTAGCATTGGTGCTTATGAGGGAATTGCTTTTTCTACTCCAGTTATTAGTAGAGGGACAGCGTATGATCCTAATAAATTTGCAACTTTACTATTTCTGTTACATCCAGAAAATAAGGATTTTATAATGACCACTTCAGGAACAGAATTCCGTAGTTTAAGAAGAAGTGGTTGGGTTAATAAGTCTTACTACCGCTCTTTGATACAAAAAGGCCCTGGAAGCGGTAAAGTGCCATTATATCGTTTTTATAGTTCAAGTAACTCTGATCATTTATTCACTAAAAGTTATGCTGAAGGGATAAATGCTGGTTATAAATATGAAGGAATCGTTGGTTATGTAAATTAAAAGGCTAATTAATAAAAAAGCTAGAGTGATTCTATATGTATCCTCTAGTTTTTTATTCTACGGTATAAACAAGCTCATATCCTTGAGAAACTCTAAAGAAACCTAAAGGGAAATTACTGGGGTTGGTTTCATTCCTACAATTACCACGAACAGTAGCAGGTTGTGTTTGAAAAGGACCTCCATCTGGTTCTCCTTGTTGTAAAAGCAAAAATATGTATTGATAAAACTGCTTAGTACTCCCTAGTATTTTAATAACAAGTTCATCTCCAGTCTCTAAGTCTTCATTTGAATAAAATGCAAATATTTGATTACCATCAAAGAATTTGTCTTCAGCAGCATCAATTACCGTTTTAATTTCTGTAGGACTTTCTAATTCGAAAAAATAATAGTTTTCTTCATTACCAGGATCTGTAAAAAATGCCTTAATTTCTATTTCGTTACCAGTAAAACCACCATCATCTTTTTGTTCTACAAAATCGAATGGAACAGTAGATTTTAAAGTTTCTGTGGCTGTATAGATTTCATTATTATAATTTATTGTAAGATTATATACTTCATCAATAGCAGGAATAAAAGTTGTTGTTTTATAAATTCCAGTTTCTCCATCTTCAATAAAATTAAAGATATTTCCATTAGAATCAGAAATTGTTACAATGGCATCATTAGCAGCAAGGATTTCATCATCAAAGAAAGGAGCTGTTAAAGAAAGTTTTACTTCTTGTTCATTACCTGTAGTTCCATCAAACCAATTCATAGATGCTTCTATGACTAGTTTAGGTTCAGAAGTTGGCACATTTAGATCAATAACATCTTCACAACTAAATAAAATTGTGAAAAACGATAATATAAATACGTATTTTTTCATTTTTCTAAAATTTAAAATTATAAGAAACAGCAGGAATAATTCCAAAAATAGAAAGTCTAGTGGCTTCATTAACTCCTGTATCTTGGTTTTGACCAAAGGAAATAGAAGCCGCGTTTTTTCTATTATAGGCATTATACACACCAAATACCCAGTAGCTTTGCCATCCTTTTTTCTTATCAGGTTTTGGAGTATAGTTAGCTGAAACATCTAAACGGTGATAAGTTGGTAATCTATTTTCATTTCTGCCACTATAACTTGGTATCGTAACACCATTATAAATGTATTGCCCATTGGGATACGTTACTGGTTGACCAGTTTGAAAAGCAAAATTAGCATTTAACGACCAATTTTTATTCAAATCGTAACTTCCTGTAAAGGAAATATCATGAGTTTTATCGTAGGGCGTATTGTACCAATTTCCATTTGCAATACCTAATTCGTTAGGACTACGTCCAGGGGTTTGTTGTTCAGATTTGGATAAGGTGTAAGCTAACCAACCTTTAAATCGACCTTCATTTTTTTTAAGTAATAATTCTAAACCATAAGCTCTTGCTCGGCCGTTAAGAATGATTTGTTCTATGGCGTTATTTGCAATTAAATCGGCGCCGTCTATATAGTCTATTCTATTTTTTATTTTTTTATAAAAGGCTTCAACTTCTAAGGAGTAGGTGTTTTCTTTTATATCTCTAAAATAACCAATAGCTACTTGGTCTAGTAATTGAGGTTTTACATACTTGCCACTAGGCGTCCATATATCTAAAGGAGTAGGGGAAGTGGTGTTCGATAGTAAATGTAAATATTGACTTAATCTATTATAACTAGCTTTTACAGATGAACTTTCATCTAGTTCATAAGCAACAGCAAGTCTCGGTTCTAGATTTGCAAAAGATTCGATAATATTACTACGTTCAAAAGTATCTACACCTATAGGTGTAGCTTTTTCATAAATTTGTACGTTATCATTAAAAGTTACAGCTTCGTCGTTTTCATATCTATTTAACTCGTCTTGTCCTAAACGATGAAAAGTACTTAATCGTAAACCATATGATAGCCTTAATTTATCAGTTATTTTATGTTCTGCATCTACGTATATCGCATTTTCAAAAGCATATTTATCTGTTAATTTAAAAGGGTTTATACCAGAAGTTGGTGTAGATGGTCTAATATCTCCAGGATTAAATATGTGATAAATACTATTTATACCATATTGTAGCTTAAAACCATCACTTAAGTAATGTTTTAAATCATATTTAATATTTACATTTTGAATACCAGAATCCCATTCAAATTCTACAAAGTTTAAATTTAAACCATAATAGTAATCAGAATAAATAAGAGAAAGATTAGAAAATAGTTTATTAGAAAATAAATGATTCCATCTAAAATTAACTAAAGAATTTCCATAAGTATTCTCAAAGCTCTCTGAAATATTAAAAACATCCCGACCAAAATAACCAGACAAGTAAATGTTGTTTTTATCATTTAATTTATAACTTAATTTAGTGTTTAAGTCGTAAAAGTATGCCTTAAAATCATCTATTTTAAATAGTGGTAAAAAGAGATGGGCATAAGAACTACGTCCACCAAAAAGGAAAGAACCTTGATCTTTTTTTAAAGGACCTTCTAAAAGTAATCGGCTAGAAACAAAACCAATACCTCCATTTGCATGAAAGTCTTTACTATTCCCTTCTTTTTGATAAATATCTAAAACAGAAGACACACGACCTCCATAACGAGCAGGTATTCCTCCTTTGTATAATTTTAAATCTTTAATTGCATCTGGATTGAATACCGAAAAGAACCCAAATAAATGTGAAGAATTATAAATTGTCGCTTCATCTAACAAAATTAAATTTTGATCGGCTGCACCACCACGAACATTAAACCCTGAAGCACCTTCACCTGCACTAGTAACACCAGGAAGTAAAGTAATGGCTTTTATAACATCGGGCTCACCCAATACGACTGGTATTTGTTTTATAGTATTAGAAGATAGTGCGTTAACACTCATTTGGGGCTTCTTAATATTCAGTTTCTCAATATTTTCAGTAATTACAACTTCATCAAGGCTTTCTAAACTTTCAATTAAACTAAAGTTTTTGTTTAAATTACTGGTTAATGAAATGGTTTCAGACTTGCTAGTATAACCCAAATAACTCAATATAACTTTATAATCACCTTTAGGTAATGTAATAGAGTAGAAGCCATACTCATTAGTAATTGTTCCTGTACTTAATTCTGGGATAAGAATATTAACACCAATGAGGGTTTCATTACTCGTTTCTTCAGAAATGGTACCACTTAAAGTGTATTTTTCTTGCGCTTGAACGCTATAATTAAACAGAAAAACACATAGCCAAAGTAATTGGTTTTTTTGTTTCATCTGTTAGTGTTTGTTGTTTTTTAAGTTGAGATTAAGCTTTTGACTATTAAAATAGTAATTGAACTCTGAGCTTGAAGTTTTCTTTAACAGTGTAGATTTCATTTATTTTGTTTGATTGTATAAAAATAAATAAAAAAGCTCCTAAAAAAGGAGCTTTTAACATAACCTTAAACTTAAGGTTATTTAGTTATTTAATATACTATTAAGCGTAGAACTAGGTCGCATCGCTTTATTTATTAAGGCTTCGTTTGGTTCATAATAACCACCTATATCCATAGGTTCTCCTTGTACATCGTTTAATTCGTTTACGATTTTAGATTCATTATCTGCTAATGCTTTTGCAATAGGAGAGAACTGCGCTTTCAAATCTGCGTCTTTTGTTTGATTTGCTAATTCTTTAGCCCAATACATGGCAAGGTAAAAATGACTTCCTCTATTGTCTAATTCATTTACTTTACGAGATGGGCCTTTTCTATTTTCTAATAATGTTTCGGTAGCATTATCTAAAGTTTCTCCTAAGATTTTAGCTTTGGAATTATTATTTACTTGACTAAAATGTTCTAATGAAACAGCTAAAGCTAGAAACTCACCTAAAGAATCCCAACGTAAGTGGTTTTCTTTATTGAATTGCTGTACGTGTTTAGGAGCAGATCCTCCTGCACCAGTTTCAAATAAACCACCACCATTCATTAAAGGAACAATAGATAACATTTTAGCACTTGTTCCTACTTCAAGTATAGGAAATAAATCGGTTAAGTAATCACGTAATACATTTCCAGAAACAGAAATAGTGTCTTCTCCTTTTTTGATGCGCTCAAGTGTAAATTCTGTAGCTTTTATAGGTGATAAAATTCTTATATCTAAACCAGTAGTATCATGGTCTTTTAAATAAAGGTTTACTTTCTTTATTAATTCGGCATCATGCGCTCTATTTTCATTTAACCAAAATACAGCAGGTGTTTGAGATGCTCTTGCTCTTGTAACGGCTAATTTTACCCAATCTTGAATAGGTAAATCCTTTACTTGGCACATTCTCCAGATATCTCCTACTTCAACCGTGTGCTCTATTAGCGTTTTTCCAGAAGCATCAATTACACTTACAGTACCGTTTGAAGCCATTTCAAACGTTTTGTCATGAGAACCATATTCTTCAGCTTTTTGAGCCATTAAACCAACATTTGGAACAGTTCCCATAGTTGTAGGATCAAAAGCACCGTGTTTTTTACAAAAATCGATAGTTGCTGTGTAAATTCCAGCATAACTACTGTCTGGAATCACAGCTTTAGTATCTTGTAATTTTCCTTCTTTATTCCACATTTGACCTGATGTTCTTAACATTGCAGGCATGGAAGCATCAATAATAACATCACTAGGAACATGAAGGTTTGTAATGCCTTTATCACTATTAACCATCGCTACATCTGGCCTATTTGCCATTTCAGTATCAATATCGGCTAAAATTTCATTTCTTTTTGCTTCTGTTAATTCATTTAGGTTTCTCAGAAGGTTTCCAAAACCATTATTTACATCAACACCAATCTCATTAAAGGTAGTCTCGTGTTTTTTAAAGGTTTCTTTAAAGAAAGTACGAACCACATGTCCAAATATAATAGGATCACTTACTTTCATCATTGTTGCTTTCATATGTAATGAAAACAATAAGTTTTTTTCTTTACTATCTGCAATTTGTGTTTCTAAAAAGCTTAGTAATGCTTTTTTACTTAACACTGTAGCATCTATAATTTCACCTTGTAATAATTCTAAGTTATCTTTTAAAATAGTACTATTTCCATTAGTATCTGTATGCTGTATTTTTATAGTAGTAGCTTTAGCTAAGGTTACAGACTTTTCGTTATGTGCAAAATCACCTTCAGTCATTGTTGCCACATGCGTTTTAGAATCGCTAGACCATGCTCCCATAGAATGCGGATTCTTTTTTGCGTAATTTTTTACTGCTTTAGGAGCTCTTCTATCAGAATTTCCTTCTCTAAGAACAGGGTTTACTGCACTTCCTTTAATTTTATTGTAACGCGCTTTAATTTCTTTTTCTTCAGCAGTTTTTGGGTCTTCAGGAAAATCTGGAATAGCAAAACCTTGAGCTTGTAATTCAGAAATCGCAGCAGATAATTGCGGTACAGAAGCACTAATATTGGGTAACTTAATAATATTTGCTTCAGGTTTTTTTGCTAGCTCTCCAAGAAAAGCCAAATCATCTGATACTTTTTGATCGTCTTTTAAAAAATCTGGAAAAATAGCTAAAATTCTAGCGGCCAAAGAAATATCTTTCGTTTCGATGTGAATTCCTGAAGGCTCAACAAAGGCTTTAACGATTGGTAAAAATGAGCGTGTTGCTAATGCTGGCGCTTCATCAGTTTTTGTGTAGATAATCTTTGGTGTTTGTGACATATTTATATGCTTTGAATTTATTTTAAAAGAATTGCAAATATAATAAATTAGATAGCGATTTTAAAGCGTAGAAGTATTGATTTTAGATTAGAGAATTAAAGACGTTATAAAGCATTAAAGTTTTTCTGTAGTTAAATACTATTTAATATCGGGAATTGATTAGGTAATATTTACTAATCTGTTCTTAATGTGTATTTTAATATATCTGTGCGTGGAGTAAATGCAATAAAAAATAAAAGCCATATCATCATAGATTTAACTATTTTTGATATGGCTTTCTTGAATTAACATGGTTTGCTCTATTTAGTATTCCTACTAACTCGATCTAAAATTATTATTTAAGACCTTTTCAATGCACAACTTCTGCTAAATCAATGATACATTTGGGATATCTTTCAAAATGTATTGACCTGAAACCAAAATGTACCCATGTAATTGTTTTTTTGATGCTATTTATAATAGCCTAAGATGTATAGCTTTTATGACATTAAAACTTTCGCTTGTCATTCTTTCTAAAAGCTCTTAAGCTTATAAAATGTTCTCTTTTAAGAAATCAAATTTATATACACTTTAGTATATTCAAAAAAACAATTTTTATCAAAGAACGTGTCTCTAAATACAAATTAATTAATATTTAAGCTTCCTAAAGGGAACTAAATATTTTTGGTAATTAATTCTTTAACTAAGATACGTTTTTTATTAAAAATAAACAAGGGTTAATACATTAATATTCAGAATATTAACATTTAATAGATACTAACAAATGTTCGTAAAAAAAGACCACTTATTTCTAAGTGGCCTTTAATGTATATTATTAAGCGTATTAGACTATCGTCTTCTTTGCTCTTTAATTCTTGCTTTTTTACCAGTAAGTCCTCTAAAGTAGAATATTCTTGCTCTACGAACTTGACCTCTTTTATTAACTTCAATTTTTTGTAATGCTGGTAAGTTTACTGGAAAGATACGCTCTACTCCAACAGTTCCAGACATTTTTCTAATAGTGAATGTTTCAGAAGATCCACTTCCTCTTCTTTGTATTACTACACCTCTAAAGAACTGTGTACGTACTTTTTCACCTTCACGAATTTCATAAAATACTGTAATTGTATCTCCTGCTGAAAATTCAGGAAAGTCTTTTTTTGTTACAAACTCGTCTTGTACAAATTTTACTAAAGATCCCATCTTTATTTTTTTTTTTAATATGAATTCAGAACAACATTCACGTATCTCGCCAGAGGTTAATCCGAAATTGGGTGCAAATATAGTTAATATTGAATAATTAGCAATTAATAATCTTCTTTTTTTACTTTTAGCCTTTAGCCTTTAGCCTTTAGCCTTTAGCCTTTAGCCTTTGGGAGAATTATTGAATAATTTAATTATATTTAAATAAAAGTATTATTAAGGTTTTCTATATTCCAATAGCCAATAGCCAATAGCCAATAGCCAATAGCCAATAGCCAATAGCCAATAGCCAATAGCCAATAGCCAATAGCCAATAGCCAATAGCCAATAGCCAATAGCCAATAGCCAATAGCCAATAGCCAATAGCAAAT
>CALGLR010000026.1 GCA_937959395.1 uncultured Flavobacteriaceae bacterium
TAATATTATAATCAAAACGGCTCTAACTCTTATTAATAACGATAAATCTGTCAAAAAAAGTAAAAACAACAAAAGGCTGAAAGCCTTACTTAGTAGAGAATACAGAAATAAAATATTACTTTTTTAAATGCTTTTGCCCTGGGTTTTATCACGGGTTGTGATTGGTAAAACGTTAAAAACAATTTCTAATAATAGATTTTTTGATTTACAATTTTTAAAATATTTTTAGATTCCATTTTTTTTATAGTCCTTATCGTGGCCTCAATACTTAAACCTAATAAACCCGCAATATTCTTTCTAGTAAAATCGACTTTTAAATCAAAAGGTATCTTGCTTTCATGAATCTCATGCTTTAAATATTTCAATAAGGTTACAATAGCTTCTTCTGCCGAGTTAGAAGTAATTCCATTAGCTATAGTTGCTTTATAATAGAGTCTATTAGAGATCATTTTAGTAAAATGATAATGTGTTTTATTATTGTTTAAGAGTAACTCTTTAAAGGCTTCTTTTTTTAAACGAAAAATAGTTGAAGCACTTAAAGATACTGCATTTGCTGGGTATTTAGAATCAATTAATAAAGGAGGCTCTCCAAAACTTTTATTTTTACCAAAAATTCCTTGAATAAATTCATTACCATTTTCGTTGTAATAATTCATTTTTACACCGCCATTAATAATTTGAAAATAATAGTTAGCACTATCTCCTTTCTCAAAAATATAATCCCCTTTCGAAAATTTCACAATTTCAACATCGTATTTTTTCAATATATTTTTTTCAATCATGTGATTTGAATCATAGAAAATTAATACTTTAGTAAGATATTTTTGCGATCACAAAGATATTAAAATGAACAAGGTATTTATAAATTTATTGAATTATGTACTATCAATGTTTTGCTTTATATGCATTTATTTTCTGCACCAGCTTTTATTTAAAAGTGCTGAAACTACTTTTATCATAGCAGCTTTTGGGGCGTCTGCTGTTTTAGTTTTTTCTAATGAAACTAAAGACTATTCATTTTTAAAAATTTCTATAAGTTCTGTAATCGCAGCAGTTATAGGAGTGTTTTTTCAACAACTTGATTTGGTCATGGTTTTTAAAATTGCATTAACTATTAGTTCATGCATTTTATTTATGAATCTTTTTAATAGCAGCTATCCTCCAGCAGGAGCGATTGCTATTATACCATTACTTTCAAATACAGAAATACAACATTTAGGTTATCTATATGCGCTTTATCCTACGCTAACAGGATTGATAATTATTTATTCATTTTCAAAAATAAAAATAAAAATAAACACAATATACAATGGCAAGCAAAAAAACAATTGAAATCATAAAATCTACAGCTCCTGTTTTAGAACAACATGGAGAAGCAATTACCAAGGCATTTTACAGAATGTTGTTTGAGGAGCACCCACAATTGAAGGATGTTTTTAATATGACTAATCAAAAGAAAGGATCACAGCAAAAAGCTTTAGCTACTACAATTTTTAAGTATGCGTGTCATATAGATAAATTAGAGATGTTAGGAGATTCTGTAGAAACCATAGCGCAAAAACATACAAGTTTATCAATACCTAAAGAAGCATACCCTATTGTAGGAGAAAATCTTTTAAAGGGAATTAAAGAAGTTTTGGGTGATGCTGCAACACCTGATATTATGAGTGCTTGGGAGGAAGCTTATGGAGATTTAGCTGTTATTTTTGTAAACAAAGAAGAAGGTATCTATGTCGCTAGAGAAAATAGTAAAGGTGGTTTTAGAGGTACTAAAGAGTTTACAATTATAAAAAAAAGTATAGAAAGCGATGTGGTTACCTCTTTTTATTTGAAAAGAAAAGATACAAGCCCAGTACCTGAATTTATTGCAGGACAATATGTTGCTTTAACTACAGCAATACCTAATACTAACCACAAGCATACGAGAAACTATAGTTTATCGGACGCTAATGATAAAGACTATTTAAGAATTAGTGTTAAAAAAGAAGCAGGAAATCCAGATGGAATCGTTTCTAATTATTTACATTCTAACAAAGTCATTGGAGACACCTTAACTATTGGTATGCCATCAGGAGAATTTGTTTTAAAAGAAAGTAAGCGTCCTTTAGTTTTAATAAGCGGCGGAATAGGAATTACGCCAATACTTAGTATGTTTAAAGAAGCTATTAAAAAAGGCCAACAAGATATAGTTTTCATTCAATGTGTTTTAAATAGCAAAACGCGTTCTTTTGAAAATGAGATTGACGAACTATTAAATGAAAAATCAAGCTCGGTGGTTGTGTATAGCGAGCCTTTGGATACAGATACATTGGGGGAGAATTATGATTACAGCGGATTTTTAAATGAAAGTATTTTAAAAGATTTAAAAATTACTAATGAAAGTGATTTCTATTTTTGCGGTCCGACTCCTTTTATGTCTAATTTGCTAAATATTTTAGATTACTTAAATGTGAATGAAGATCATATTAATTATGAGTTTTTTGGCCCAGTTGAAGAACTCGAATTGGTTCATTAAAAGAAAATATAATTTATCAAACAGTTGCTTCTCTTGTTTTTAATAAATAAGGGAGCAACTGTTTTAGTTTTATATACTTGCCAGTTATCATTAAATAAAAACTAAGCTAAATCAATTTTAATTTGCTCCATAAGCTCAATGGTATCTTTAAACATTACAAATTCACCATTTTTAAAATAGGAAATTTGTCCAGTTTCTTCACTTACAGTAAGCGCTAAGGCATCTGTTTTTTCGGTAACACCAACAGCAGCTCGGTGTCTTAAACCAAAACGTTGAGGTAAGTTTTTTTCGTTATTTACAGGTAAAATAACGCGAGTAGCTTTAACCACATTGTTATTAATAATTATGGCGCCATCATGTAATGGACTATTTTTAAAAAAGATGCTTTCAATAATAGGTTGTGTGACTCTAATATTCATTTCATCACCTGTATTTACTAAAAAATCTAGATTATTACTACGCTCAAAGACAATAAGGGCTCCAGTTTTTGAACTTCCCATTTTATTACAAGCCGAAATAATAACCTCGACATCGGTTTCTATGGTTGCTTCAGTTTTAAGGAAAGAGAGTTGTTTTAAGAATTTTTTTCTGCTGGCAAAATTAGTAGAACCAATCATTAATAAAAACTTTCGTATTTCTTGCTGAAAGACAACAATTAAAGCAAACATTCCTGCGGTCATAAAACCACCTAAAATATTACTTAATAATTGCATTTGAAGCACTTGTGTCACTTTCCAAATCACATAAATAATAACAATACCAATGAAAATATTAATGGCAACCGTACCTTTTACTAATTTGTAAACATAATATAATAAGACAGCTACTAGAAAGACATCTATAAAGTCTATTAGCGTAAATTTTAAAATAGTATCAAAAATCTCCAAATGAAAAGTATTTTAGTAAATTTAAAAATTATATGTTAGGATGCGTGTAATTGTTCGTATAATTTTATACATTCCATAGCGGCCTTAACATCATGAACTCTTAATATTGAAGCACCTTTGTTTAAAGCGGTCATATTGAGAGCAGTTGTTCCATTTAAGGCATCAGCAGAAGTAATGTTTAACGTTTTATAAATCATCGATTTTCTTGAGAGACCAACTAATAAAGGTAAATCGGCAATTTTAAAACCTTCAAGTGTGTTTAGAATCTCAAAATTTTGAGTAGTAGTTTTTGCAAAACCAAACCCTGGATCTATAATTAAATCAATAATACCAAGTTTTCGAGCTTCAGCAGTTCTTTCAGAAAAATAAAACAAAAGGTCTTTTAAAATATTGTCGTAATTGGTTAATGTTTGCATGGTTTGTGGCGTGCCTCTCATGTGCATCATAATATAAGGCACATTAAGAGAAGCAATCGTTTTTAACATGTCTTTGTCTTGCAATCCAGCCGAAATATCATTAATTAAAGCAGCGCCAGCTTCAATTGCATTTTTGGCAATATTGCTTCTAAAGGTATCTATAGATAAAATACTTTTTGGGAATTTTTTTATTAATAATTCTACGATAGGGAGTAAGCGTTTGGTTTCCTCGTCTTCAGAAACAAAAGGAGCGTTTGGTCTAGAACTGTAAGCACCAATATCAATAAATGTAGCTCCTGCATTAAGCATAGAATCTACTTGCTTAAGGAGTTGTTCTTCGTTTTTATAATGGCCGCCATCGAAAAACGAATCTGGGGTTACATTTAAAATTCCCATGACTTTGGGAGATGATAAATCAATGAGTTTTCCATTACAATTAATAGTCATAGATGTTGTTTTGTTTATTGTTTGTCAAGGTGAACTCGTTTAAACTTTTTTAATGGGCTAAAAAAATGCTCTTTTGCTTCAAGTATCTACCATTTTTTCATTCTGTAGCTATGTTATGCAATTCAGAAAAAAGCGCTACTAAACACAAAATATCTAATTTTTGCTTCAATCCAAAAAGTTTAAAGTAGTTCATTTAAAAACTTTAAACCATAAACCTTGAACTTTAAACAATTTTATGCGAAATTTACACAAAATACAATCAATTTATGCAAGATACATCAAAACAATATGATGCTGTAATTTCGACATGCAGAAGCTTGTTTATTAATAAAATGAAAGATTACGGAAGTGCATGGCGTATATTGCGTTTGCCTTCTTTAACCGATCAAATTTTTATAAAAGCCCAACGTATTAGAGGTTTGCAACAAAATGATGTGCGTAAGGTAAATGAAGGAGAGGAAAGCGAGTTTATAGGTGTTATAAATTATTGTATTATGGCGCTTGTTCAACTAGATAAAGGTGTTGTAGAGCAGCCCGATTTAGAGACAGAAGAAGCAACAAACTTGTACGATGAAAAAGTAGAAATTACGAAGCAATTAATGTTAGATAAGAATCATGATTATGGAGAGGCTTGGAGAGATATGCGAGTAAGTTCATTAACCGATTTGATTTTACAGAAGCTTTTAAGAGTGAAACAAATTGAAGATAATTCTGGTAAAACGATAGTGAGTGAAGGTATCGATGCTAATTATCAAGACATGATTAATTATGCAGTATTTGCAATGATTCATTTAAAAGGATAATTTTTTCAAATTATAGAAAAGTAATATCTCACTTTATAGAATAATAAATAATATTAAGAACAGATGAAAGTACTAGTAGGGATTACGCGCATTTTTGTAGGTGTATTTTTTATAATATCAGGATTTATAAAACTGAATGACCCAATTGGGTTTGCTTTTAAACTAGAAGAGTATTTCGGACCTACTGTTCTGGATTTGCCTTTTTTTACACCTTATGCTTTAGTGATTTCTGTTTTTGTAGTCATTTTTGAAGTGCTTCTAGGTATCTTTTTAATTTTTGGCTACAAGCCTAAATTTACCATCTATAGTTTATTGGCAATGATTGTATTTTTTACTTTCTTAACCTGGTATTCTGCTTATTTTGATAAGGTTAAAGATTGTGGGTGTTTTGGAGATGCCATGAAAATGGAACCATGGGAAAGTTTTGGGAAAGACGTCGTATTATTGGTCCTAATCCTAATATTAGTAGCTGGACTAAAATATATTAAACCATTTTTCAGTAAGTTTTTCACGACTATAATTTCTTTATTAGGGTTTATAGGCTGTTTAGGATTTGCTTATTATGTATTAATGCATTTACCTGTAATCGATTTTAGACCTTATAAAATAGGAGATAATATTACAGAAAATATGACGGTTCCAGAAGATGCGCCACCAGCAGTTTCTGAGTACCGTTGGAAGTTTAAAGTAAATGGAGAAGAGAAAATAATCACTACAAATGGAACGTATCCAACTGTAGATGGTGATTTTGTAGGTGTAGAAACTAAGATTATAAAAGAGGGTTACGAAGCACCAATTCATGATTTTTCAATGGAACGTAATGGTGAAGATGCTACTCAAGATATATTGCAAGAAGAGCATTTAATAATGATTGTGGCTTACAATTTAGAAAAAGCAAATGAAGAAGGATTAGAGATTATTAAAGTCGCTTCAGAAAAAGCAATAAAGAATAATTATAGGGTTATTGGTTTAACAGCTACAGGGCCAGAAGAGCAAGAAAGGATTAATAAAAAATATGGCTTGCATTTCGATTTTTATTTCTGTGATGAAACTGCATTAAAAACGATTGTAAGGTCTAATCCTGCTGTTTTGAAATTAAATAAAGGAACAATTATTCAAAAACTACACTTTAATGATATAGATGAGTTAGAGCTCCCAATAGTACCTAAGAAACCAGAGCCTGTAAAAGTAGTAGAGAAAGTGCTTTATTTTATCGATGATAATGCCGTAGCTAAAAACGAAGTAGATGAATTGGATGCAGAAACGATTGAAGCAGTAAATGTTATTAAAGATGCTGTTATGCTAAAAGAAATGAATTTAGTTGGAGTAGATTCTGTAATTAAAGTCACATTAAAGAAATAAACACTGTTAACTTACCTGTTAAATAAAACGTTTTATGCCTTACTCACATTATTTGGGGTAGTTACTGTTATATTTCTTTTATTTAATGTGTTGCCTGGCGATCCTGCGCAAATGATGTTGGGGCAAAATGACGATAGTGAACAGCTTGCTATAGTTAAAAAAAAATATGGCTTTGATAAGTCTAAAACAGTTCAGTACCTCTATTATTTAAATGATCTGTCTCCGTTGTCTTTTCATTCTAATAGCGAAACAGATTATACTTTTTTACGAGCTAACAAGTATGCAGAAACAAAGCTTTTTAAAATAGGAAACACAACTACGGTAATAAAATGGCCTTATTTAAGAGAGTCGTTTGCAAAACAAGGAAAAAAAGTAAGTTCAGTTTTAAAAGAAACACTACCAAACACCTTTGTTTTGGCAGTTTCCGCTATTATTATTGCTTTGCTTTTAGGTTTAATACTTGGTGTGGTTTCTGCATTATATAAAGATTCTTTCTTAGATAAAGCAATACAAATATTAAGTACTTTAGGAATGAGTGTACCTTCTTTTTTTAGTGCCATTTTGTTTGCCTGGTTTTTTGGTTATGTGCTGCATAAGTATACTAATTTAGAAATGACAGGAAGCTTATATGAGTTAGATGATTTTGGAGAGACGGTAAATATAAAGTGGAAAAACTTAATATTGCCGGCAATCGTTTTAGGAATTCGTCCCTTAGCTGTAGTGATTCAATTAATGCGTAATTCGTTATTAGAGGTTTTTAATCAAGATTATATTAGAACTGCTAGAGCAAAGGGGTTAAGTGAATTTCAAATTATAAGAAAGCACGCTATTAAAAATGCATTAAATCCTGTAGTAACAGCAATTTCAGGGTGGTTTGCATCAATGCTTGCTGGAGCAGTATTTGTAGAATACATTTTTGGGTGGAATGGCTTAGGGAAAGAAATTGTAAATGCATTAAACACATTAGATTTACCAGTAATAATGGGTGCTGTTTTGGTTATTGCATTATTATTTATTGTTATAAATATAATAGTAGATCTAGTTTACGTTTGGTTAGACCCTAAAGTAAAATTAGAATAAGTTTTCTACGTTTAATATTTTAAAGGACCGTTGTTATGATAAAACGTATAAGTGTAATAGTAATTCTTTTTTTTGTAGTTAGTTGTCAACTTGGAGATCCTCCAGTATCTTTTTCTGAAGAGGCGCTAGCTGAAGAATTAATGATGCTTAATGGTGACATTATTACATTGGCATCCGTTTTAGATAGAAATACAGGAAAAATAATAGTAATAGATTTTTGGGCGTCTTGGTGTAAAGATTGTATCATTGGGATGCCAAAATTAAAACAGCTACAAGAAGCATATCCAGGAGTCGCTTTTGTGTTTTTGTCTTTAGATAGAAATGAAACAGGTTGGAAAAGAGGAATAGAAAAATATAAGTTGCAAGGTAAGCATTATTATATGCAATCTGGAATGAAAGGTGATTTGGGGCGTTTTGTTGGGTTAGATTGGATCCCGCGTTATATGGTAATTAATAAAAAAAGAGAAATTAAAATCTTTAAAGCAATAAATGCTGGAGATATTAATGTAAAAAAAATAATAGATAAATTAAGTAAAGTATAATAGTAGTTAAGTTAGAATTAAAAAGAATATGAGAAAGAATATTGTTGCAGGAAACTGGAAAATGAATAACAGTTTACAAGAAACGAAACAATTACTAAGTGAATTAGTAAAACAAGATAAAAGCTCTCAAGCAGAGGTAATGGTAGCGCCAGCATTTATAAATCTAGAGTCGGCTGCTCAATTTTTGAAAGAATCGACTATTGAGGTTGTTGCTCAGAATATGCATTTTGCTTCAAACGGAGCTTATACAGGAGAGATTAGTGCGTCTATGTTAAAAGGAGTAGCTGTTAATACGGTAATCCTTGGGCACAGTGAGCGTCGTGCTTATTTTAATGAAACTGATGAGTTGTTAGCTAAAAAAGTAGATGCTGCTTTGGCAAATAATATGAGAGTTATTTTTTGCTTTGGAGAAGAGTTGAGTGATCGTAAGGCAAATAATGAAGAGAAAGTCGTAGAGTCGCAAATAGCAAATGCTTTATTTCATTTGGAGGCTTCTGCATGGGAAAATATTGTATTGGCTTATGAGCCAGTATGGGCAATTGGTACAGGGGAAACAGCGACTCCTAACCAAGCGCAAGATATGCATCAATTTATTAGGAAAACAGTAGAGAATAAGTATGATTCTGCAGTAGCTAATTCTGTTTCTATATTATATGGTGGAAGTGTAAAGCCGACAAACGCTAAAGAAATCTTTTCAAAAGAAGATGTAGATGGTGGTTTAATAGGAGGAGCGTCTTTAAAAGCTGAAGACTTCTTTGCTATAGTGAATGCGTTTTAAGAAACGATTACGATTTTAAAACGTTATACAATTTCCGTATAAGATTTATTACAATAAATTTTATACGGAAATTGTGTTATTATAACCTGAGTTCGATATAAAGAAATCACGTCAGTTCGTCCCGAAGCTTCGGGATCGACATAAGGAGAAGTGTATCTAGAACAGTGATTTTCGTATCAAAAACCTATTCTCGATACTGTTTTTTTTACTTTGTTGTAAAAAAAAATACTCGAATTGACGGTTTTTGATCATTAACACATTTATATCGAAATCAGGTTTATAATGAAAAAAGTAAGATTCAATTTTCATTACAAAAGACATTGTTATTCTTTTTAATGTTTAAAGAACAATAAGAAATTAATAGATATAATGATATGGAGCAAGTAAATACTATTTATATAGGTTATTACTTTAATGTAAAACCATTACAGCCAGCTGTAGAAATTTTAATCGCAGAACTAGGTTATGCGGGTTTTGAAAGTTTTGTTGAAACAGAAGATGGGGTCTCGGCTTATATTCAAAAAGAAGAATGGAATGCAGATATTTTAAATGAAGTTAGGGTTTTAAAATCTGATGAATTTGAAATTACTTATACTTTTGAAGACATTGAGCAAACCAATTGGAACGAAGAATGGGAGAAGAACTTTAATCCTATAATAGTAGATGGTATTTGCTCGGTTAGAGCGCCTTTTCATGAAAAGCCAAATACGGAATACGATATTGTTATAGAGCCCAAAATGAGTTTTGGTACTGGTCATCATGAAACAACACATATGATGATTCAGCATATTCTTAAAACAGATTTAAAAGGCAAATCGGTTTTAGATATGGGATGTGGTACAGGGGTTTTGGCAATATTGGCAGCTATGAAAGGTGCTGCTACTGTAGAAGCTATAGATATAGACAACTGGTGTTATGTTAATAGTCTTGAAAATATTGAAAGAAATAACACGCCTCAAATTAAAGTTAGTGAAGGAGATTCTAGTTTGCTAAAAGAGAAACGCTTTGATGTTATTATTGCTAACATTAATCGAAATATACTTTTAAGAGATATTAAAGTGTATTCAGAATGCTTGAATGATAATGGTCTCTTGTTCTTAAGTGGCTTCTATAATAATGATGTAGCTTTAGTTAAGGAAGAATGTCAATTAAGGGGACTTAGTATGGATTCTAAATTAGAGTTGAATAATTGGATATCCGCAAAGTTTTATTCATAAATATGCGTTTTGTCTATTTTTTTTGCATTAAAACTAAAAACTTATAAATATTTAGTTATTTGTTTTGTTCATTTGATAATTAGTATATATTTGTATTAAGCAGATGTTATTATTTTGTGAAATTTATCTTAAAATAATCTTCAGCATCACTTAAGTCAACCAATTATTAATTTAAAATTTTAATCAAATGAAAAATGTAAAAGTATTAGCATTAGCTTGCTTAGCCTTAGTCTTTAGTTTACAATCTTGTCAAAAAGATGAGGTAAGTCAAGAGCCAGAAGTAAATCAAATTTCTCCAGAAATTATCGGTCAATTAGAGCGTTTTTATCTTAATGCTGATGGTGTAGAGAAAGTTGATTTTATGTTACCTGATGGTTCTACAGAAGCTAGATACCAAGTAGAGGGAGATATTATGCTAAGCGAACAACAAATTATGGATCTTGATATCACAGGAGGTATTACGGATCGTAACTATCGTACGAGAAACTTAGTGTCTCAAGGACGTAGAATAAATATTATCGGTTTCACAGGTGGTAGTAATGCTTTAAATAGTAAAGAACGTACAGCTTTACAATGGGCGGTTAATAATTATAATAGATTAAACATCTCTATTTCTTTTAACTTAACTTTTGGAACAGATTACCAAACTAAAGATATGGTTGTTTACCATAATCCAAATATTAGCGGAGGCGGTGGTTCTGCAGGTTTCCCAACTGGAGGAAGACCTCATAAATTTGTTCAAATTCATGGTTTACAAAGCTCTAATAACAATGTTATTGAGCACGTAATTACTCATGAAATTGGTCACTCTGTAGGATTTAGACATACAGATTGGAGAACAAGAAGAAGTTGTGGTAGTAATACTAATGAAGGTGATGGTGGAGTAGGTGCTATTGCTATACCTGGAACAGGTAGTAACGATAACGATCCGAATTCAATCATGTTAGCATGTTTCAACAATAGTGAAGATGGAGAATTTGGAAGAAACGATGTTATTGCATTAGAATTCTTGTACTAAGAAATTAGTTAACAATATAAAGTTAAAAAGAGTGTCTATTTTTAGACACTCTTTTTTTTTATGAGCAAAATTAGTATTTTTGCATAGCAAATTAGTTGATTATGAGTATAAAGGAAAAGGTATTAGAGGAAGTAGATGTCTTAACTAGAGAGAAAAGAAATAATGAGATTGTGCTATATAATGATGATGTAAATACATTTGATCATGTAATAAATTCGTTAATAGCTGCTTGTGAGCATACTTCAGAGCAAGCTGAGCAATGTTCTATACTAGTTCATTATAAAGGAAAGTGCATTGTTAAAACTGGCGATTACGACGATTTAAAGCCAAGGTGCTCTAAATTACTTCAGGCTGGTCTTAGTGCAGAGATCATATAAAAAAACCACTTCATTTAGAAGTGGTTTTTTTTATTAGTGACCTCGACTGGATTCAAACCAGTAACCTCTTGAGCCGTAATCAAGTGCGCTATTCAGTTGCGCCACGAGGCCATTTTTGTGGGTGCAAATATATTTCTTTTTATAGAATCAGCAAAAGATAATTCAATTAAAATTTAGTGTTTTTTTAAGTTTTGAGAATAAGTGTCTCTCTGTGATGATATGTGAAAAGAGGTATTTTAATAAATATCATCTTTTTTTTTTCTTTTAAATATATATAATAATGATAACCAGAATTGGCTCTTTAATCATTTAAAGAGTTCTTTTTAGGATTACTTCCATTCGTGTTTAGATGTAGAAATGTAATATTTATTTTGTTGTTATTTAATTTGTTGTCTGTTGTTTTTATTTAATATGTTTATTTTCTTTTTGGTTTACTTTTGAATTAATGAAAGCCTAAATTTTTAGCCTACTGGTTTTTTTAAAGTAAAACTTATTCTAGACTAAGTTTTACATTTTTTTTGTGGTTACAGTAGTATTGATAAAATTATATCAATCAAAATTTTGGCAAGTGTCATCATATTCATTTCGGTTTAAAAGGTTAATAACTACAACCTATTTAAAGATTGTTCTATCAATATATATGGAAGGAATGGTATTCTCCAAATAAAAAGATATAAATCTGTGAATTTGACTATTAAATTATAATTGTATTAATCATATTTGTTTTAATATGAAACTTATTATCTTAAAAAAAGTTTTTATATGTAGTTATAATTAGTGTTTTTATTTAAAATTATTATATTTTAAGGAGTGTTTTTAAGTTGTTTTCTATTAACTAGCGCTATTTGGTTGTTTAAAGTGTTAAAAAGAATAGTTTTGTCTTTTTATTAGTATTTTTTAATTTTAAAAGAGTGTATTTTTAATTTAAAATAAAAGTAGATTTTACATGATTTAAGGTGTAACTATTAGTTTTATTGCTAATTTTGCCTTCCAGTAAAAAAATATAGAAAGATGAAAAAGATGTTGTTTAGATTATTAATGATATTAATCAGTCAGCAAATGATTGGTCAGGTAGTCATTAATGAATTAGAGTGTGATACTCCAGGATTAGATGAAAAAGAATTTGTTGAATTAAAAACAGATGCACCTAATACTTCCTTAGATGGTTATGTGTTGGTGTTTTTTAATGGTTCATTTTCAGGGAATGATTCCAGTTACTTTGCTTTAGATTTAGATGGATCGGTTTCAGATGAAAATGGGTTGTTACTTATAGGTAGTTCTAGTATGACGCCTTTTCCTCAGTTGCTAATCCCATTCAACTTAATACAAAACGGTGCAGATGCTATTGCTATTTATCTTGGAGACGATTCAGATTTTCCTGAAGGTACCCAAGCTACAACAGTGAACCTTATTGATGCATTGGTTTATGATACTAATGATTCAGATGATAGTGATTTACTTGCGTTATTAGGTGAGACTGAACAAATCAATGAAGGAGCTTCTAATGATTTAACATCTATTCAGTTAGATAATAATGGTGTTTATGTTGCGGCTACGCCTACACCAAGGCGATTAAATGATGGGAGTGGAGTCATTTTTAATGCTATAACAGTTTCTGCTAATCAAGAGCGTTATGTTGAGGGTGAAGAAATAGAAATAACATTTACATCTCAAACAAATATGACTACTGATGTTACTTTTGGTTTTACTTTAGATAATTTTAATTTTAATACATCAGATTATTCAGGAAATACTACGGTTACTATACCAAGTGGGCAAAATTCGGTGGCTACTATAATTACAATTGATAATGATGATATAGATGAGGGGGATGAGGAGCCTTTAATTAAGTTCTTAGGTTTGCAATCGCCCTTAATTCCGTTTAATAATTTTATTAAACTAAGAGCTATAGACGATGATTTTGTTGTAGCTCCTTATGGTGTGCCTACAAGTCCTACGTATGGAGTGGTTCAGAATACAAAACCTAGCGGGTATTATGATTCTTTAAATGGTAAAGCAGATTTGGAGTTAAGACAAGCGTTGCAGGATATAATTGCAAATCCAGATATCGTTAGAGCGCATACATATAGTGATATCACTGATATTTTAAAAGAAGCAGATTTGAATCCAGCAAACAGTAATCAGGTTTGGTTATTATATACCGAGCAAGGAAGAGCGAAGCTAGATTTTCAAACCACTTCAAGTAATGTAGGTAAATGGAATAGGGAACACACTTTTCCTAGATCTCATGCCGATTATAATGATATAGATGCCGATGATATTGCAGATGGTATTGATGTGTATTGGGAGACTAAAGCAGATTCACTTCGTCATGGAAATTCAGATGCACATGCTTTAAGAGCAGCGGATGGTCCTGAAAATACAATTAGAAATAATAGATTTTATGGTGAATACGAAGGACCTGCGGGAACGTTTGGTAGTTTTAGGGGAGATGTGGCGAGAAGTGTATTGTTTATGGAAATACGTTACAACGGTTTAGAGGTTGTAAATGGTTTTCCTGAATTAAGACAAGGTAAAACAGGAGATTTAGCAACATTATTAGAATGGCACAGAAACGATCCACCAGACGATTTTGAGATGAATAGGAATAATGTTATTTATAATTGGCAAAAGAATAGAAACCCTTTTATAGACGAGCCAGACTTGGTAGAGTTCATCTGGGGAAACAATGTCGGAGAGCCTTGGCAGGCACCATTAGGAGTTGAGGATTATTTGTTAAATGCAAGTGAAAAGTTGTATCCTAACCCAGTTGAGGATAAACTTTATATATCGGGTATAGATAAAGAGTATAAGGTTGTTGTTTTTTCTACAGAAGGAAGATTGTTGAAAGAGGCGTTAGTGAAAAACAATAGTTATTTTAATATGGACTTTACTTCGGGATTATATTTAATAAAAATCACGACTAAGAATAAGGTGGTTACAAGAAAAGTTATTATTAAATAAGTTATTACTATTTAGGGTTTCGCGATATGTTTAGTTAAGTTGATTAATCTTTGGTATTTGTAAATCTTAACTATCTTCGCTGAAAAAATAATTAATGAGTATAGCGTATTTAATTTTAGGATTTATTTTGTTAGTTGTGGGAGGGGAGTTTTTGGTTCGCTCATCTGTGGCATTATCTTTTAAGCTTAATCTATCTAAAATTGTAATTGGGATGACAGTGGTTTCTTTTGCCACTTCTGCTCCTGAGTTATTGGTGAGTTTGCAAGCGGCTTTAAATGGTTCCCCTGCAATTGCTATAAATAATGTGGTAGGGTCTAATATTGCTAATATTGCTCTGGTTTTAGGTATTACTGCTATTATTGGGGCTATTGGTGTAGATCGTTCTTTTTATAGAGTAAATTGGCCAATAATGCTTATGTTTTCTGGTACATTATGGTATTTTTTGTATAACGATAAGCAATTAATAGCTATTGAAGGGGCGGTTCTTTTTGTTTCTTTAATAGTGTTTATAATATATATTATTAAAAGTCAAAAGCCTACTGAAGAGTTAGATGATGTAGATGATGCTTTGGCTGATGTGTCTAATGTTAAAATCTCTATATGGTTAATAATTGGAGCTTTAGCATTGTACTTTGGATCAGAGTGGTTGGTTGAAGGTGCTACAGATATTGCAGAAAGATTAGGTGTAAGCCAAGCGGTTATTGGTGTAACGATGATCGCTATTGGCACGAGTGTTCCAGAATTGGCAGCTTCTGTTATTGCTGCGCTTAAGCAAGAGAAAGCGATTTCGTTAGGTAATTTAATAGGTTCCAATATTTTTAATATTGGTTCTGTATTAGGTTTAACTTCTATGATAAAAACGATTCCAGTTACAGATGCATCAATATTAACGCGAGATATATTTTGGATGTTATTATTTGCGGCGATAATTTTACCATTAGCATTGTTGCCGTCAAGACATAAAATAGGTCGGTTAAAAGGACTTGTTTTAGTTGTTTTGTATGTGGTGTTTATTTATCTGGTTTTTAAAGGATAAAAATAAAAAAGCCTTTATCGAAAGATAAAAGCTTTTTTGTTTTATGATAATTAATACTGAACTGATTTAAACTTTTATAATTTAAGCGAAAATTAGAACTTTTATGTTCATTTGAAGGCTTTTTTGAGTTGCATAGCATCGCTACGGAAATAAAAAAAGACAAAAATGGGCCTAAAAGAGCAATTTTTTAGCAAGTGTAAAAAGTTTAAATGACTTCACTGTTTGAATCTAGCTAATATTTGCAGATTTTACAGTTTTTATAATTCTACCAGCAATTTTGTACGGATCCCCATTAGAAGCAGGTCTTCTGTCTTCTAGCCATCCTTTCCATCCTTTCTCAACGGTAATAATTGGAATACGAATAGAGGCACCACGATCTGATACTCCATAACTAAAATCATGAATAGATGCTGTCTCGTGTTCTCCGGTTAAACGTTGATCGTTAAACTCACCATAAACTGAAATATGTTCTTTAACAACTGGTCTAAAGGCTTCACATATTTTCTCGTAAGTTTCTTGAGAACCACAAGTTCTTAGAACTGTATTAGAGAAGTTGGCGTGCATACCAGAGCCATTCCAGTCCATGTCTTTTCCTAGTGGTTTAGGGTGATATTCTATATAGTAGCCATATTGTTCTGTTAAACGATCTAATAAATAACGTGAAATCCAAATCTCATCGCCAGCGATCTTAGCGCCTTTTGCAAACAATTGATATTCCCACTGTCCAGAAGCAACTTCTTGGTTAATACCTTCAAAATTAAGTCCAGCGGCTATGCAAAGATCGGCATGTTCTTCTACCAAACCTCTGCCGTGTGTATGTTTTCCGCCAACAGAGCAATAATACATGCCTTGAGGAGCAGGATAACCACCAATAGGAAAACCTAATGGTAATTGAGTCGCTGTGTCCATTATGAAATATTCTTGTTCAAATCCAAACCAGAAATCATTATCGTCATCATCAATAGTTGCTCTTCCATTAGATTCATGAGGTGTGCCATCTGCATTTAATACCTCTGTCATTACTAAAAAACCATCCTTTCTTGCAGGGTCTGGATAAATAGCAACAGGCTTTAATAAACAGTCTGAAGATCCTCCAGATGCTTGTCTAGTAGATGAACCATCAAAAGACCAAACAGGGCAATCTTCTAATTTTCCACTAAAATTTTCTTCAACTTTAGTTTTGCTTCTCATGTTTTGAGTAGGTTTATACCCATCAAGCCAAATGTATTCTAATTTCGATTTGCTCATAATAAATAATGAAATATGTTAGTAATATGCGTGCAAATATAATTTATTTTTTAAACACCTGTATTATATTGTGGGGGTAAAAATTATTTTTTTGCAATTTATTTATTTTAACCCTATTTTTTTAGGGGTAAAATGATTATTTGGTATAAAATCAGGTGAAATTATATATATTTGTAAAAAAAGTAAGTATGTCTACATTGCGTTTTAAAGCTATTCAGGAAACATTAAATAGAAAACCTAATATAATAATCGAAGATACTAGGCGATCTGAATTATTTGGAAAGAACGTTTATAATCAGTCAACCATGCGTCAAACATTAACTAAAGATGCTTTTGTTAGTGTAAGTAATGCGATAGAGAAAGGAGCAAAAATAGAAAGAAGTATTGCAGATCAAATCGCTTCTTCAATGAAAGATTGGGCGTTATCTAAAGGAGTGACACATTATACACATTGGTTTCAGCCATTAACTGGAGCAACTGCGGAAAAGCATGATGCTTTTTTCGAAACAATAGGTAATGGAGATGCTATAGAAAAATTTGGAGGAAGTCAATTGGTTCAACAAGAGCCAGACGCGTCTAGTTTTCCAAATGGAGGAATAAGAAATACTTTTGAGGCTAGGGGTTATACGGCTTGGGATCCTACATCTCCTGCTTTTATATATGAAACAACATTATGTATTCCTACAGTGTTTGTAGCTTATACAGGAGAAGCGTTAGATTATAAAACGCCTTTGTTAAGGGCTTTACAAGTAGTAGATAGTGCTGCAGTAGCAGTGTGTAAATATTTTGATAAGAATGTTAAGAAGGTTAATGCATCATTAGGTTGGGAGCAAGAGTATTTTTTAATAGATAGTGCTTTGGTGGCATCTCGACCAGATATTCAGTTAACCGGAAGAACTTTATTAGGACACTCTTCAGCAAAAGGACAGCAATTAGATGATCATTATTTTGGTACGATTCCTAATCGTGCAATGGCATACATGAGAGATCTAGAAATTCAATGCATGCTTTTAGGTATTCCTTTAAAAACAAGGCACAATGAGGTTGCGCCAAATCAATTTGAGTTGGCACCTATATATGAAGAGGCTAATTTGGCGGTAGATCATAATGCATTGCTAATGGATGTGATGGATAAAATAGCAGAACGTCATAATTTTAAGGTGTTATTTCATGAAAAACCTTTTGAAGGTATAAATGGTTCTGGTAAACATAATAATTGGAGTTTAAGTACAGATACAGGAGTTAATCTGTTAAGCCCAGGAAAAACTCCAATGAGTAACCTTCAGTTTTTAACCTTTTTTATAAATACAATAAAAGCAGTTAATGATAATGAAGAATTACTAAGAGCAGCAATAGCATCAGCGAGTAATGATCATAGATTAGGAGCTAATGAAGCCCCGCCAGCAATAATGTCGGTATTTATAGGTGATCAATTAACAGCTGTTTTAAAAGAATTAGAGCAGTTGACTAGCGGTAAATTGTCACCACAAGAGAAAACAGATTTAAAATTAAATGTTGTTGGTAAAATACCTGAAATATTATTAGATAATACAGATCGCAATAGAACATCTCCTTTTGCCTTTACAGGTAATAAGTTTGAATTTAGAGCTGTGGGGTCGAAAGCGAATTGTGCAAAACCAATGACGTTGTTAAACTCTATTGTTGCAAAACAGCTTATTGATTTTAAAATTGAAGTCGATGAGCTTATAGAGAAAAAGGACATGAAAAAAGATGATGCTGTTTTTAATATTCTAAAAGAGTACATAAAAAAATCGAAAGCAATTTTGTTTGAAGGAAATGGATATGGTGAGGCTTGGGAGAAAGAAGCGAAAAAAAGAAAGCTAAGTAATAATAAGACAACTCCAGAAGCTTTAAAAGCAAAGGTTTCTAAAAAAGCAATTAACTTATATGAGGGATTGGGAGTTATGAATGCTGTTGAAATAGAAGCGCGTTATGAGATAGAAATGGAAGATTATATTATGCGTTTGCAAATTGAGGGTCGTGTTCTTGGAGATTTAGCTAGGAATCATATAGTGCCTACAGCTGTAAAATATCAAAACATTCTAATCGAGAATGTAAAAGGGTTAAAAGAGATTTATGAAAAAGATTTTAAAAAAGTAGCAAAAGCACAAATGGAGTTGTTAGAAGATATATCTAACCATATAGAGTCTATTAATGTAAATGTTGTTAAAATGACAGAAATGCGAAAAGCTGCTAATAAAGTAACTGACGCATTCGATAAAGCTACGGCATATTGTAATAAGGTCAAACCATTATTTGATACTATTCGATATCATTGCGATAAACTAGAACTATTAGTAGATGATGAGCTATGGCCTCTAACTAAATATAGAGAGCTGTTATTTATAAAATAATTATTTTTTTTACTTTCAAAAGGTTGTAAATCAGGGTTTTTTTAAATAACTGATATTTTGTAGGGTTTGTCTTATTGCTAAAAGCATTTCAACGGAGAAAGTTATTTGGTAATCGAAAATAAGATGAAAATCAATGTTTTTATAGACCAATAAAAAAAACGTATTGATTTAATATATATATTTGCTATGCTATTAATCATTATATATTTAAACATGAAAAAAGTATTTTTCGGTGCTGCGGCACTATTATGTAGCGGTGCGATCTTTGCACAAGCTAACCAAGGACCATTAGAAGACATTAACGGTGGAGTATCAACAGATGCCGAAGTTGTAGCTGCTGAAGCTGGTGCTGCTTCAACAGCAAACACTGGATGGTCTATGCAAAATGGTAACGATCAAAAAGTTTATGTGCGTCAAGCAGGAACAAACATGTCTGTATTTACAGATCAAGGTGACGGAGACGGAACTGGAGGAAATCAAGCAAGAATTTGGCAAACTGGAGCAGTATCTGCTGCTAGTGGTATAGAAAATGCTGCTGATGTACGTCAATTTGGAACAGAAAATCAATCTACTACTCGTCAAGAAGGAGATAGAAATGAAGCTGTTACAAGACAAGGTTTAAATGATGCTGCAAGTGCAAGCAACAAAGCATTAATCAGACAAGGTACTGCTGATCAAGCTGAAAACAATTATGCTGCAATTGAGCAAGATGGTACAGAAAACCAAGCTTGGACAAGACAAACGTATGATAACAGTGAGGCTAGAACAGTGCAAGTAGGTAACAAGAATGCTGCTAAAGTAATTCAAGTTGCTAACCCAAACGATTCTGCTGGGCATTCTGCTATAGTAGAGCAATATGGTGATGAGAATTCTGCTGTAACTATGCAAAATGGTTCTGCTAGAAACGCTGCACGTACTGCGCAATTAGGAAATGGAAACCAATCTTTCCAAACTCAATCATCTTCTGCTGCTTCTGGATTAGGAAACAATGCTGATGTTGATCAAGGAACTGGACAAGTAGTTTCAACTTTAGTAACAGATATCTATTTCGGAGGTCTTGAAAATGTTGACGATATAACTTCAGGAGGAGGATTCAATGGAACTTCTACTGCTGGTTTAGCAATACAAGATCAAACAGGAGAAAATAACAACGCATTTATTGGACAATTTGGATCTGCAGATGCAGACAGTAACTACGCTGAGCAAAACCAAAGTGGTAAAGATAATGAAGCTTTAACTGTGCAAAATGCATTTGGTGCTGCTGATGGAGGAAACTATTCTCGTCAAGATCAATCAGGTGAAGCTAACCAAGCTGGTATCTCTCAAATAGGATCTATGAATAGAGCTTACCAAAGACAAAATGATGCTAATAACATCGCTTTAACTACTCAAAGAGGTTGGAATCACGTTGTGAATACTTACCAAGATGGTCATGGAGCTAATGTTGTTACTACTGCTCAAAGAGGAGATAAGAATACAATCTTAGCTGTTCAAAGAGGTGGTCATAGCTATAGTGTTGAACAAAACGTTCAAGAAGGTTTAGAGACTACAAACGGTGGAAACATTGCTGATATTTTACAATTAGGACCAAACGGAGATTTCGAACATGATGGTATCGAATGTGAATTTGAAGATCCAAAATCTCCAAACATGGATTTTGATATTCAAGATTTTAACATTGCTAATCCTTGTGATGATTGCTAGAAACCTAGTGAGATAGATATAATTTAGAAATAAATTGTATTAATTATAATATTAAAGGAGGGTTGACTATATAGCAAGTCTAACCCTCCTTTTAATTTTTAAGAATTATGAAAAGATATAATATAATAAATAGGAAGTTTATTTTAAGCTGCGTTTTTGCTTTATTAGCAATGTCTTATAGTTTTTCTCAAAATTATAGTGAGAATGAAGAAGGAGTTAATGTTGATGTAAAAGAAGTGAAAGAAGGTAAGGTGACACCTGAGTTTTTTAAGAATTTAGGATTTAATACGGCACCTAATCCAAAAACAGCAAATTTAAGAGGGAATCTAATATCTATACGACAAGTAGGGGAATTAAACGATGCAATAATATTAACTGAAACTAATGCTAGTGAGGTTAATTTATTACAACTTGGAGATGCTAACAATGTTAATTTAGAGTATAAGACCAATACTGCTGTTGCAGATTTAATACAAAAAGGAAATAATAATCGTATTAGAGATTTTGTTATTAAAAGAAATGAAGATGTTTCTTTAGATTTAATCCAAAATGGAGATAATTTAAATTTTGAGAGAAATGGAGTAAATAATATTACAAAAAACCTTAAATTTCGTCAAACAGAAGCTTCTCCTACAATTATTATTAGAAGTTTTAACTAGAAATAGAGTTTGTTTTTATGGCTTTTAGTAAAAAAATATTCTTTTTAATTACTTTTTGTGCATTACTATTTATAAATAATAGTAATGCACAAAAAGTTTATAATAAAAAGATTAAAGCTGTTATTAAAGTCGATAAAACTAGTGAGTTTGTTACTTTTTCAGCGACTTCAGAGAATTTAGATCTTTCAGACTATAGTTTGCGTTATGAGTTGCTATCTTTTAAAAAAGATAACAATAACAATGTCTCAAAATCTAGTCAGGGTGATCGTTTTTTTCTAAAAGCAAGTGAAAAAAAGATATTATCTTCAGTAACTTTAAATACAAATTTTGAAGGAAAGGTTACCTTAGTTTTATTAATCTATCCTGCCGACTCTAATGTGGAGAATCAAGGAGCGATAGGTAAAGACAGGATTGTGGTTAATACTGATGGAAATGGTGGTTTGCTTATAGAGTTAGATGGTGATAAAAAAAAGACAACAAGTAAAATTAAGCCTCAGCCTAAGAGTGATCAAGATTCCTCTTTAAAAGACGGTATTTATTTACAGGGGCTGGTTACTCAAAAAACAATAACTAAATCTGGAAGAGATTTTTACCGTTATTTCTTTTCAGATTACTATAATAAACAAATAACAACAACTAAAGATATTCTTATAGAAGAGGTTCCCGGAAGAAGAAGGAGTACAAGAATATCTGTTAAAATAGATAATCAAATTCTTTGGCAATTTTTTGCTCGTCCGAAGAAAGATTTTTTAAAACAAATGGCAGCGACATCTTTAGAAAGGTGCATTTCATATTTGCAACGTTTACAAGAGCAGAAACAATCATTTACTCGATATTGATATAATATGATTCAATTTATAAGAAAATATTAATTCTTAAACTAAATTGTTTAATTTTATTTCAAGATTAAAAACAATGAAAATGAAACAGATAAAATTAAAATTCACAATATTATTTTTGTTTTTAGGAGCATTAGTTTATGGGCAACAGTTTAGTTACAAACCTTTAAACCCTGCTTTTGGAGGGGAGGTATTTAATTATAACTGGTTACTTAATTCTGCTAATGCACAAAACGGATTTACAGCGCCAAGGAATACAGCGGCAGAACAATCAGATTTAGAACGTTTTGGTGAAAATATTAATAGTCAAATATTAAATCAAATCTCTAGAGCTTTATTGGCGCAACAAGTTGAAGCTGTTGGTGATTTTACTCAAGAAGGTACTTTTGTTTTCGGGACACTTAATGTAGAGGTCTTCGAATCTGATGAAGGATTGGTTATTAATATACTTGACACTTCAAATGGGGAACAAACACAAGTTATTGTTCCAAATTCTTAATACAACGCATTCATTTTATGAATAATTATATAAAGTTTACTGCTTATTTAGGCTTATTAATATGCCTTAATTCTTGCGGAGCTTATTTTAATCAACCTTTTTCTCAGCAAGTAGCAAGAAAAGGAGAATTTACCAAATCTACTAAGTCATTATTAGATTTACCGCCAGCTAAGGATCCAGTAGAAATCGCTGTTTATAATTTTAGTGACCAAACCGGGCAGTATAAGGCTGTTGAAAATGGAAGTACATTTAGTACCGCTGTAACACAAGGTGCTACAACAATGCTAATAAAAGCACTAGGAGATTCTGGATGGTTTATTCCTATTGAAAGAGAGAATTTAAGTAATCTTTCTACAGAACGAAATATTATTAGAAATACTAAGCAAGAATATATAAAGGGTTTAAATCCTAATGAACCGCCTTTACCGCCACTTTTATATGCAGGGTTAATGTTAGAAGGGGGAATTATCTCTTACGATACTAATATTGTAACTGGAGGTATGGGAGCACGATATTTTGGAGCTGGAGGATCGGCAAGATATAGAGAGGACCGAATTTCTGTTTATTTACGAGCAGTATCAACTTTAAGTGGTGAGGTTTTAAAAACGATTTATGTCTCTAAGACTATTTTATCTCAGGCTGTAGATGTTAATTTATTTCGATTTGTTAAATTTCAACGATTACTTGAAGCTGAGACAGGATTTACTCAAAATGAACCTGTTCATTTAGCAGTTAAAGATGCTATAGATAAAGCGGTGCATGATCTTATTGTTGAAGGTATCGAAGAAGGGTATTGGGCTACAAAAGCTGGAAAAGAAATGGACAACCAATTGGTTGAAGCTTATTCTGATGAACGAGACATTGCTAATAATACCATGTTGTTCGATCGCTTTCAAAATAATAGAAGAACAAATAGTGCGATACATGCTTCTGTGGGATCTGCATTAATAAATGGTGATTATGTAGATCCAAAATATGAGTTTAATGCTAAAATTGGATATAAGCGATTTTTCACGCCTTACTTTGATGTGAATATCAACTTTAATAAATTTAATTTAGCCAATAAAGAACTCGTTAATAAAGGGTATATGTCTCTTGATGCTAATTTAGAATACATCGTACTACCGTTTGATCGTTTAACACCGCTTGTGTATGCTGGTGGAGGGTCTAATATATCTAATTATTTTAAAGAGGTCGCTCCAAAAGTTCAAGCAGGTATAGGTGTGGAGTATTTAATAACAGATGCTATAGGTATTAATGTCTATGGAGAGAATAATTTTGTTTTTGCAGACGACTTGGATGATTTGGTTGCAGGAAAGCGTGATGATATGTATTGGCGCTTTGGTTTGGGTTTGAATATTTATTTGGGAAAAAGTAATTCTGAATTTAAAGAGAAACGAGAATTAGAAAAGCAGAGAAAAAGAGAAAGAAATAAAATTAGGAAAGAAAATATTAAGAAAACGAAAACGATTTCTAAACCTAAAAAACAAACTGTTCAGGATCCTAAATCAAATTAGAGTCAAAAAAATAAAAAAAAACTCTCGAGTTTACGAGAATGAAAATAAATTTCCAATGAAAAATTTACGAATTATATTAATGTCCATGTCTTTTATTCTTGTTTTATCACAATGTAGTGAAGATAAGGTTGATGGAGAAAGTATAGGTAGTGTTGAAGGGACGGTAGTGGTTGATGGTAGCAATACGCCTTTAGAAAATGTAAAAGTATCTACAAACCCTGCTTCTAGTGTTGTTTTTACAAATGCTAGTGGGAAATTTAGTATTCCTAATGTGAGAACAGGAGATTATTCTGTACAAGCTGAATTGAATGGTTATGTAACTTCGTTTGAAGGGGTTTCAGTTATTGAAGATCAAATAGGGACTGTAGCTATTGAAATGGCGGTTTCTAATGCAAATAATGAATCACCAACAGTGCCAAACCTTATATTTCCAGAAGACGGAGCGACTGAGGTTACTTTAGAAGTAGAATTTCAATGGCAAGCAACAGATGCAGATGCTAATGATGTGCTTAGTTATAAATTAGAACTTAGAAATGGAGACACAAATGAAGTTCAATCATTTGAAACAGCTCAAGACACGACTTATACTGTTAGTAATTTAAAGTTATCTACTAATTATTTTTGGCAAGTAACGGTAAATGATGGAATGAATGGTGATGTAATATCTGCTATTAGTCAGTTTACTACAATTACAGCGCCTAATAATCCATTCTATTTTGTTAAAGTAATAAATGGGAATAGTGTTATTTTTTCTGGAAATCAAGACTCAAGTGGTAGTGATGATGCTGAAATAGATGTAGATGTGCTTCAATTAACAAGTGCAAGTAATAATAGCTTTAGGCCGAGATATAATACAGTTCAGAATAAATTAGCGTTTTTAAGAAATGTTGGAGGTAATACTCAATTGTTTACTATGGATCAGGATGGAACAAATAGTATTCAGGTAAGTTCTTCAATACCAGTAAATGGTTTTCGTTTTGATGAAGTTGATTTTTGTTGGGCACAAGGGGGGAGTAAATTGTACTATCCAAATTTCACTAAACTATACAGTATAAACCCTGATGGAGGTGGTGTTTCTATGATTTATGAAACAGCAGATGGATCATTAATTACAGAAGTTGAGGTTTCAGAGTTTGATAATGATTTGGTGCTTTTAAAAACGAACGACTTTAATGGTTATAGCGCTAGAATATATACAGTAAGATTATCTACTGGTATAGAGGAAACTGTTATCGCACAAGGATTTTCTGGAGCATTAGGGGGTATAGATATTACAGCAAATACTGATAAAGTTATATATACAAGAGATATTTCTAATTCAGAGAATAATAGTTATCGTCAATTTCAAAGTAGATTATTTGTTTATGATTTTACTACAGGATTATCTACGCCTATAGACACAGACGTTGTTAATGGTAAAAATGATTTAGATCCTAAGTTCTCTCCAGATGAAGGTGCCATAGTATTTACTAGATCTTCTAATAATTCAACAGCTATTCCTGAAATTTTTAAATTTGAATTTGATGGCGTTAATAATGAAAGGCAATTATTTAGCGCTGCAAAAATGCCAGATTGGGAATAGGTAAATTTGAAGCTTATGCTATTCTATTTTTTGTAAATATTAATTATCAATTAATTCTATTCTAAAATAACTACCAATTCCTGTGCCACTTGTTCCTGTTGGATTGGCAATTAATAGAAAATCACTTGAAGCAAATCCAAAGGCATATAATTCGCCTTGGGTTAATTGTGCTATTCCGGTATATGTTCTTGCCACACCTACAGATCCGCTGTCATCAAATTCTTCTTTTTGCATAGAAAAACGCATGACCCAATTTCCAGTTTGATTTATGAGTCCAGTAACATAATTTGTATTTGTTGTACCCAATCCTCTAATAGTTAATGTCATCGTTACTTCATAAATCCCGGTAACTGGTGCCGTAAAAATATCTGTCGTATTATTAAAGTCGTTGTTAGGATCTATAATTTGACCAACCGTATTAATTTTATAAATTCCAGTACCATTTGCTAACGGAGTATTGACACGAGAATCAAAATCAGAGGAAAGTCTTCCTCTATAATAACCTATTCTATTACTTATGCCTTTTTTTAATCTGCCATTACTATCTATTACAATAGGTATGTCGTCTGTAGAAGCACTAAGAGGTAAAGCTCTAACTCTTAAATCACCATCTATATCCAAAGTATTTGTTGGACTTGTGGTATTAATTCCTACTTGCGAAAAGGAATTAATGCTAAATAGAAAGAATAAAAAGATGTAAAAATATTTCATAAGAATATTGGTTAAGTTTATATAGAATAATAAATCTGGGGTGATTTAATAAATCAAACATACTAAAAATATATTGAAAATCAAAAAAAACTATGTTTTTATTTTTTTATATGAAATTAATTTTGTAAATGGTGGTCGTTATTGTGTAATAAGGTTAATAAATTATTAAAGCTTATTATATAAAAAAAATCACCTAATGTATTTATAACATTAGGTGATTTTTTGTTTAGATTAATAAAGAAAAGTTATTTCTTAATAAATCGTTTCGTTATTGTCTCTTCTTCATTTGAAAATTCTATAATATAAACTGCAGCTTCAAGATTAGTAACATTAATAGATTTATTCTTTAAAGTACCATTAGAAATTCTTTGCCCAAATATATTATAAATAACATATTCTAAATTACTACTAAATGTAGAGACATTGAGTACCCCATTATTAATAGGGTTGGGGTATATTTTTATGTCATTAAGATTACCTAATAATGAATTTTCAGTCATTTTCTGTGCATTTCTAGAAATTAAACTAGTAGATAAATTTATATTATCAAGAGCAAAATCGGCTTGCCAAGTTCCACCTGTAATTCTATTAAAGCGTAATTGTATACTACTTCCAAGATAAGTGCTTAAATCTACACTTTCTGAAATCCAATTATTGCCTTGATTCCCATTTAAAGACCAAATTGTCGACCAACTGTTGCCATTATCATTACTTATTTGTAAAGCTATAGTTCCAAAATCTGTAGCTCCAAACATATGATAATCAAAATTAAAAGTAGCTGTGCTTTCATTTGTTAAATCGTAACATGGTGAGTTTAGTATAGCTTGTTTGTCAGGGAATCCAGTTCCGTTTCCAGAGGCTTCTACATACATGTAAAAACTACCGTCAGTTGCACTTGAAGGTCCTGTTCCACTAGAAGGTGTCCCATTACCATCTAGTGCCCAATTAATATCATCATTAGTAGATTGTGACCAATCACCTATTGTATTTTCATAGCTTTGGTTATATGGAAACGCTGTAATTCCACCAGAACATTCTGTTGGTGGGACTATTTCGCTATCTGTTAGTGACAGAGCATCTAAAGCAAAATCGGCTTGCCAGGTCGTGCCTGTTATACGATTAAATCGAAGTTTAATTGTGTTTCCTACGTATGATTTAAGATCGATGTTAGCAGTTAGCCAAGAGTTTCCTTTGTTCCCTGATAAATTCCATATACTTACCCAATTTCCGTCATTGTTTAGACTTATTTCTAGATCAATTTCACCAAAGGCGCTAGCTCCAAACATATGATATTTAAAGATGAAATTGGCTACAGTACTAGTTTTGAGATCAAAACATGGTGATTCTAAAATAGCTCGCTTATTAGGAAACCCTGATCCATCACCAGATGCTTCAACATAAACATAAGAACTGCCATCTATGCTGTTAGAAGGGCCAGTGTTATTAGAAGGTGTTCCATTGCTGTTAATCGACCAATTTATATCATCTGTAGTTGCTTGCTTCCAAGATCCTAAATTACTTTCAAAACTTTCCGTATACGGAAAAGTAGAAATAGCATTACTACATGCAGGTGGAGTCACAATAATTTCATCTTTAAATTGAAAATCATCAAAGGCAAAATCAGCTTGCCAAGTGTTTCCTGTAATTCTAATGAAGCGTAATTTGATTAATTTTCCACTATAAGACGATAAATCTAAATTAGATGTTTTCCAAGAATCCCCTTTATTTCCAGATAATTCCCAAATACTGGACCAGCTAGAACCATCGTTATCGCTAATTTCGAGATTTATCGACCCAAAATCATCAGCACCAAACATGTGATATTTAAAATTAAATACTGTATTTGTGGCACTAGTAAGATCGATTGTTGATGATCTTAAGATAGCTTTTTTATTAGGAAAACCTTGACCGTCTCCAGAGGCTTCCACATAAATATAAGAAGAGCCTTCGCTAGCTGATGCTGGACCTGTATTATTAGAAGGTGTTCTATTGCTGTTAAGAGACCAATCTAAATCGTCGTTAGGTGATTGCGACCATTGACCAAAAGTATTTTCAAAGCTTTCGCCGTAAGATGCGGTTATTTGAGAAAAAGCATCACTATTGTCATCGGGCAAGGCTTGAAGTTTAAGCTTGTATGACCCACCAAATTTGATGTTAACTGAGCCATAAGAACCAGAAAACTGATAAGATGTTTCTCCAGGGTTTAGCGTTGCTACAAAAATTTCTCCCGAATTATTATTTTGATCTTCGATAAATATTTTAGTTCCATTTGTAGCATTTTCATTAGCTTTCCAATCTAACGTAAACCCGTTGGCGGTATAATCTTTAATTTTTAGATTAGAATGTGCATTTGGCTGGGGTATAACGAGATCAGGATTTGCATTTGAAAAAGCTCTGGTGGCTTCATATATTTTGTTAGAAGTTCCAAAACCATCGTCTTCTTGTCCATTACGCCAAGCAGTGACTCCTGCAAATCCATTATTTTCAATATCCTTGTATGCTTGTACAACTGTTTTGTTAAAGTTGCAAATTCCTGGAGTACTACAAGTACAACCACAATCATTATTAGGTAAATCTATACCTGGATATTCGGCAACTAAAACGGGTTTACTAACTCTAGGATATAGATTAGAAACACTTTGATTAAAAGGAGAGCCTGTACTTTGCCATTGGTACCAATGCATGGAATAAAAATCTAAATATGCATTTGAATTATTAAATTGAGCGCGTAAAGATGCATCGGTATAATTATCTCCTGGACTTATTTGTCCTCCATAAGAATTAAAATTACTACTATTGTAGATAATCCATTTAGAACCAACTGTAACAAATTTTTTCTTATTTGAAACATCGTGTATTTTTGCTGCGGTTTTAGCTACGAAAGCTATCATTTGGTTTCTATTAATAGCGCCATCAACCAAATTGTTTGCGTTTTCCCAAACAGCTTCAGGTTCGTTCATTACTTCGTATGCAAACAAATATGGGCTATCTATATATCTTTCTACTACTGGTTTTAAGAAATTATTGAGATAGCTTTCTGTTTTATTATTATCAAGGATCGTATTTCTATGTTGTATAAATTGAGAGCTTCCAGGCTGTCCAGATCCGCTTTTCAAGACCATATCAAATGACCACATGTTTAATATGACATAAATTTTATGCTGAGTTGCTAAATTAAGAACGAAGTCTAAATCATCGTAAAATTCTTGACTGGGAGATAAGGTAAAGCCATTGTTATCATATTCGGGTGTATTGTTTCCTCTACCATGAACCCATATTCTAACACTATTTACTTTATTGTTTTTCATGTTTTGAAACTGAGTGATCCAATAATTAGAATCAAAATGGGGAGTCCCTAAAAAATCAATTTTAAAATCAGAGTCATTCTGCCATGGCGTATTTATTCCATTAAAGAATATGGTTTTTCCTTCTCGTTTAAATTTGTTGCCATCAATAGTTAGTTTTTGAGCAAATATTTGCGATGTTATGGTCAAAAGGGCGAGGCTAAAGATTAATTGTCTTAACATTATTAATTGGTTTTAGTTAGTTAGTTAGTTAGTTAGTTAGTTAGTTAGTTAGTTAGTTAGTTAGTTAGTTATTGAATGCGTTTAAAAGTTAAGCTCTAAATATTTCATTAATTTAATAATTAAAATATTTTAGAAAACTTAATTTTTAGTGATAGTTTTTTGTTAATTTTTAATTGAAAAAGGGAGATTTAAAATCTAGAGAACTAATTCATTTCACAACAAGAAATTTAGGTGTATTTTTTTTCAAAATTTGATTTTAGTTAGACAACAAAATTAAAGAAAAATACTTGTTCGAAAGACACTTATTATGCTTTATTTTAACATGATGGCTTATTTTTTTATTTTATTTAATGAATTTTAAAACAGTTTCAGATTACTTTTTATCTAAGCGTTTTATTAAGAAATATAAATAACAGTTTCTTATAGCAATTATAACTTAAGACAAGCTCTATAATTTATTTCTATATTGCTTATATTTCAACATAAAATAAAAACGTAACTAAGGCTCAATGTCATTAAGTTAAGCTTAAAAGGACCTCTTTTGCCAAACTGATTTGCAGTCGAAATGCTATAAAAAGGAAGGCTATAATGGTCTTCGACTGCGCTGACTGACATCTTAACTTTATGACATTGAACTAAGACTATGCTTATATTTTTATTTTAAAGAGTTTATGAATCTTAGATTTTTATTTCATCTGAACAAGATATAATTCAAATTAATTAGGTCTCATTTTAAATCATAATTGGTATTAGATAAAAAAATCACCTAATGTTATAAATGGATTAGGTGATTTTATGTTTAAATTAATGAAGAAACCCTATTTTTTGATAAATAGTTTCGTTATTGTTTCTTTTTCGTTTGAGAATTCTATTATATAAACTGCAGTTTCAAGATTATTAACATTAATGGATTTATTTTTTAAAGTACCATTAGAGATTTTTTGCCCATATATATTATAAATAACATATTCTAAGTTACTACTTAATGTAGAAACGTTGAGAACTCCATTACTAACAGGGTTTGGATATAACTTTAAGCTGTTTATTTTACCAGATAAAGAATCTTGATTTGTTTCTGCTATAGCTCTTGCTACTGGACTAGTGGTTAAGTTGATATTATCAAAAGCAAAATCGGCTTGCCAAGTGCTTCCAGTAATCCTATTAAAGCGTAATTGTAGACTGTTTCCAAGATAAGCGTTTAAATCAATACTTTGAGATAACCAGCTGTTTCCTTGGTTACCACTTAATGTCCATATAGTAATCCAACTAATACCATTATTAGTGCTTACTTGTAAATCTATAGTTCCAAAATCTGGAGCTCCAAACATATGATAATCGAAATTAAAAGTAGCAGTACTTTCATTTGTTAAATCGAAACAAGGAGAATTTAATAAGGCTTGTTTATCAGGAAACCCTGTTCCGTTTCCAGAAGCTTCTACATACATGTAAAAACTACCGTCTGTTGCGTTTGAAGGTCCTGTACCATCGGAGGGCGTTCCATTGTTGTCTCTTGTCCAATCTATATTGTCACCGTTTGATTGTGTCCATAATCCTAAATTAGACTCAAAACTCTCATTATAAGGAAAACTAGTTATACCACCAGAACAACTTGGAGTAACATCATCGATAAGGTTAACATCGTCTAAAGCAAAATCGGCTTGCCATGTTCCTCCAGTAACTCTATTAAAACGAAGCTGAATGCTACCGCCGATATATCCTGATAGATCTATATTTTGGTTTATCCATTGATTTCCTTGATTGGCAAATGTATTCCAAATGCTTGTCCAAGTTACTCCATCATCATCACTAACTTCTAAATTAATGGTTCCAAAATCATCAGATCCAAACATGTGGTATTTAAAACTAAAATCTGCTAGTATTGAATCTGATAAATCAAAACAAGGCGAGTTTAAAATGGCTCTTTTGTTAGGGAAGCCTGTGCCATTACCAGAAGCTTCAACATATATGTAAAAACTTCCATCTACAGCATTTGTAGGTCCAGTACTTCCAGAAGGCGTCCCATTTGAGTTTATTGTCCAATCGATATCGTCGTCTCCATTATTTGATTGAGTCCAGTTACTTAGACCAGATTCAAAACTCTCATTGTATGGGTATGCGGTAATACCTCCATTACATCCATTTCCTACTTCTAATGTCGTTACGTTAATGGTGTTACTATTTGTAGATACATTCCCTGCAGCATCTCTTGCTATTATAGAAAATGCATAAGTTGTGTTTGCAGTTAAACTTGTGACTTGATAATTGGTAGATAGTACTGTAGCTATGACGTTGCCGTCTTGAATTACGTCATAATTAAACACGCCAACATCATCTGTAGCGGCTGTCCAAGTTAAATCTGTAGTCGTTTGCATCGTATTAGATGCAGTAAGATTAGTTGGAGCAGTTGGATTAGTAGTATCTAAAATAATAACCTCTTGATTTTGAGTTGCACTATTTCCATTGGTGTCCTCATATATCCATACAACAGTAGTCGTTGTAGTAATAGGAAATACGATTGTATTAGTTCCAGTAATAGTACCATCACAATTATCTGTTGCTGTAGGAGCAATTAATAAATCGATTTGATTGTTAGAATTTATATCACCTAAAGATGTTAAATCTGGAATAGGATCAATGTTATCTTGAATAGTAACTGTTGCTGTACAGGTTTCAGAAACTGAAGCCAAAGTAGCAGTTAGTGTTACTGTAACAGGTGTTCCAATATTTAAACAATCAAAAGTCGAAACATCAATAGATAGGTCTCCAAAACTTGTACCGTCATTAATGTCGTTTGCAATAATAGTAGCATCGCCATTAGCATCTAATTGTACTGTAATATCTTGACAAGAAGCTATTGGAGCATTAGGAGCGAAAGTGGCAGATAAGTTTATTTCATCTATCGCAATATCACTTTGCCAACTAGATCCAGTGGTTCCAGAAAAACGAAGTTTAATGACTTGGTTATCATAAGCGCTTAAATCAATAACTTGTTGTAACCAAGGAGCTCCATTACTTGTTTGTTGTTGTCCAGATATGGTGTTTAATGTAGTCCATGTATTTCCATCGTCGGTGGTAATATCTGTATTTAAATCTCCCATACTACCACCAAACATGTGGTAGTAAAAAGAAAAAGAAGCATTTTCATGACCCGTTAAATCAAAACAAGGGCTTGATAAATTTACAGTAGCATTAAACCCTAAGCCACTAGTAGAAGCTTCAGTGAAAAAATAATTTCCACCGCCATTAAAATCATTAGAAGGCCCTGTATTATTAGAAGGGGTTCCATTTGCGTCTAATGTCCAATTACCATCATCTCCTGTCGCTTGAGTCCAGTCTCCAATCCCAGCATTGAAATTTTCGGCATAAGGAAACGTGTTAATTGATGTTCCTGTACAAGTAATATTGTCTTGAGTCGTGAATTCTGTAGATGCAGTATAATCTGAATTTCCAGAAGGACAAACTGTTCTTACTTGAGTCTCGTAATTAGAAGAGGAGTTTAAGCTAGAAATCGTGTACGTGTTAGTTGTTAAGTTTGTAATATTTGTCCATGGTGTTGTTCCTACTTCTCTATATCTCAAATCATAGTTAGCAGAAGTTACTAAACTCCAGTCTATTTTAGCGCTTTGAGTAGTAATGTTAGACGCTATTACATTTTCAGGAACACTAGTAACACATGGTGTTGCGATATCTATAATTCTAAATTCATCAAAAGTAAATCCATCAAAAGTAGTAGAATAGCCATCTGCTCTATTGTTTGATTCAGAATCGAAAAGAAATCTAAATTGTACATTATTTTGTTCGAATAAGAAACTGTTATTAGAATCATCAATAATAACTTCTTCTAACACCCATTTATTCATAGTGTTGCCTTCGTATAAGGCAGCTCCAGTTGGTTGATTATTTCTATCTGCTGTAGATTTGCCTTGGCTAGTATTAGAACTACTTGAACTGTTATAGCTAGTCGTTAGAATAGAAGCTCCTGGCTTTGTATATTTTCCGCAAAGTGTCACCCAATTAGTGCCATTAGTAGAGCCCTGAAGCTGAACATAATCAAAGTTGCGTTCTAAATCCCATTTTGCATAAAATTGAATAAGTGTTTTGTTTGAAGATGAAAGATCTACAGGAGTATTTAATGTTAATCGTTTAGATTGATTATTACTATAAGATCCTAAAGGACTATCAGAAATGGCTGAAGAACCTGAGTAAGCATCACTTGTTAACCCCCAAGATCCACCAGAAGCAGTCCAATTGGTATTTAATGAGTCAAAATCTGAATAACTTAATAATACAGAAGGGTTATAAGATTTTACAATATTTGCTTGATATAAAATATAACCATCATCATTACTTAAGGTAATTTGAAATTCTATTTGATCATTTGCTTGTATTGCCGAATCTAAAGTATAAGAAGCGCTAACTGTTCTTTGTTCTAACTTATTCCATCCAGTTTGAGTAATGGGAGGAGTAATTGAAGTTATATTTGAAGATAGAGGAGTTACGTTTAATGTAATGTCTCCTAGAGTTTGTCCTAAATATTCTATTCCAAAATCTAAATTTCCAGAAGTAGAAGTAATGTCGCTAGTATTAAAGTCGTGAAATTGAGCAAATTTACCACTGTAATAAGCGTTAACGAAATTCATTCTTACAGCTCGCTTAGCGATAGCAACAATTTGAGTTGGGCTTGGTGAAAAACCACCTTCACTGCCATCTGGTGCACCATTTTCTGGAGCAAGGGCTAATATGCCTTGGCCAGATCCAGTAGATCCATTAACATCTGCAACACCTCCAAGCATCCAATCGCTCATATCTCCATTTGCTATAGTTAATATATCTGGAGCTTCTCCATAAATATATCTGTTATAACGAGTAAGATCATGACAAAACTTGCTATAATCATCTTCTCTTCCAGAAGACGGTGCTCCAGGATAACCATTGTAAGCATGTGGAATAAGGTTAGAAGTTGCATGATGGTTTACTGCTGTCTTGAAATTTTTCGTTGCAGCGAAATCTCTAACAATTTGTGTTTCTGGTTCAGAGAACGGACTTGTGCCTCTGTAGGTTTGATTTGAAGGTGTGCCAGAAGAACCACCATAAATAGGGTTACTACCCCAGAAATAATCATAATTTCTATTAAGATCTACGCCTCTAGAATTGTTATTTCCTGTATTTGCAGCAGGGTTTAGGTTTTTTCTTTGTAACCCACCACCACTAGGTGCTATTTGTTCATTCCATCTTAATCCATCTGGATTTGCAACTGGTATAAAGTACATTTCATGGTTGTCGACTAAATTTTTAATGCCTGGATCTGTATCGTAATTTTCTAATACGTACCACATGTAATACATTAAGTTCATTAAACTACTAACTTCTCTTGCATGGGTCATACCAGTAAATAGAGATTCTGGTTCGTTAGGTTCATCTGTATCAGGATTATCAGAGATTCTAACATAATATATAGTTTCTCCAGACCATGTATCATATTGTCCACCATTGGTAAAAGAATTTCCATGGGTTACTTGACCTGTTGGAGACGCATCCGTTTTAACCGAAATAAGGTTTGGATATAGACTACGCATTAAATCTAACTGCGCTTCCATTTCACTTACGGTTAATCCACCTCCTAAACTTCCTAATTGAAAGTTACTTGGTACAGCCCAATCTATTTCATCGCAACCTTCATATTGAATAAAGTTATCTACAATTTCATTACTTGTACTTGAAAGCCTTTGATTAGAATTGCTTTGAGATTTTAACAATTCGAGTTCTTGTTTTGCTTTAGGTAGCTCTCTTTCATTTCTATCTTTATAATAGGCAATTAAATCATCTATTAATATTGTATAGGAAATATTTTTTAATTCTAGAGCATCCAATTCATCTTCATTTAATTCTAGAATTAAATTATTGTTTTTGTAGATAGCGCCGCATGATAAATCAATTCCTGAATCTTTTATTTTTAAAAGGTTTGATTCTGACGAGTTGTTAATAGATATTCTTTTTGAAATGACCGATGATTGGGCATAAAAAACAAAAGGAATTAGTAATAATGCAAGCAGAGTTTTGGTAGTTTTTTTCATGAGATTAGTTTGTATATATTTTAAATATATAGGGTAGGGATAAAAAAATAATTTTAATGTTTTTAAAACTATTAATTTTGCTAAAGTCGTAAAATACGTAGTATCACGTGTTTTTTAATATATTTTTTATTAATAGCGAATTAATATTACAAATATAAGGCTTTTTGTTGCGAAATTCACATTATATGCATTACCATTAGTAAGGAATTAAATAATAAAAGCGCTTTTTATTATTTGTGGGTTTTTTATTTATAAATATCTTTGCAGTCTAATATAGACACATGAGTTCTGAAATAAGTAAACGTTATAGTCAAAGAGGTGTTTCTGCTTCTAAAGAAGATGTGCATAATGCAATAAAGAATATAGATAAGGGATTATTTCCTAAAGCATTTTGTAAAATAGTTCCTGATTATTTAACAAATGACGAGGAGTATTGTTTAATAATGCATGCAGATGGAGCGGGAACTAAGTCTTCATTGGCCTATATGTACTGGAAAGAAACAGGAGATATTTCTGTTTGGAAAGGTATTGCACAAGATGCATTAATAATGAATATAGACGATTTACTTTGTGTAGGAGCTACTAATAATATTATGCTTTCTTCTACAATAGGTAGAAATAAGAATTTAATACCGGGTGAAGTTCTTTCTGCTATAATAAATGGAACAGAAGAATTAATTTCTGAATTAAAGGGCTATGGAGTAACGATTCATTCCACTGGAGGAGAAACGGCAGATGTTGGAGATTTAGTAAGAACGATTATTGTAGATTCTACAGTAACAGCTAGAATGAAAAGAAAAGATGTTATTGATAATGCAAATATAAAAGCAGGAGATGTTATTGTAGGATTAGAATCTTTTGGTCAAGCAACATATGAGAAAGAGTATAATGGAGGGATGGGAAGTAATGGTCTAACTTCAGCTCGTCATGATGTGTTTAATAATTATTTAACCGATAAATTTCCTGAAAGTTTTGATGCTGCAGTTCCTAAAGATTTAGTGTATTCTGGTAATGTGAAATTAACAGATGTAGTTGAGAATTCTGTCCTTAATGCAGGAAAGTTAGTTCTTTCCCCTACACGTACTTATGCGCCTATTATAAAACAAATTTTAAATAAATATACTTCTAAAGATATTCATGGAATGGTACATTGTAGTGGTGGAGCACAAACAAAAATTCTTCATTTTATAGAAAATCTACATATTATAAAAGATAATTTATTTGATGTGCCTCCATTATTTAAATTGATACAAGAGCAGTCTAAAACAGATTGGAAAGAAATGTATCAAGTGTTTAATTGTGGTCACAGAATGGAGTTATATGTTTCTCAAGAAATAGCTGAAGATATTATTTCTATCTCGAAACAATATAATGTAAATGCAAAGATTGTAGGAAGAGTAGAAGCTTCTAGTTCAAAAAAGCTGACAATTAAGAGTGAGTTTGGAGATTTTATTTATTCTTAAAATAAGATCAATTATTTTAAAGCATAAATTAATATTATGACTTCATTTTTATAAAAAAATAGTAGTTGTAATATTAATGTCTATATTTGTGGTTTAATAACTAATATTCAGCCCCTTGTCTAAAAGAGTTATAATAATCTTATCTGTTTTATTAATACTAGTGAATGTGTTTATATTTTATAAATACGCATTAGTACCAAGCAGGTACTGCAGGTTAGGAACTTCTGTAATATATTTAGCATTACTTATTGCTTTTAAAGGGGCAAAAGAAAAGAAAATATGGGTGTTTTTTATTTTATTAATTATCTCAGATTTTTTCAATGTTTTCTATGAAGTCCCTGTTTCTGCAAAACTAACCAGTTTTTTTAAAATAGCAGCTTATGTTTTTTTAAGTTTACAAATATTAGATAAGTTAAAATTTTCAAATATTAAAAAGCGTTTTCTCGTAGCATTTGTCTTTCTTTTAAGTTTAAACTTAGTCATGGCGTTTTATTCTATTTATAAAGTCTCTAATAAAACGAATGATGTAATAGAGCTCATTATGCTGTTAATACAGGGCAAAAGCATTTAAAAAAGTAATATTTTATTTCTGTATTCTCTACTAAGTAAGGCTTTCAGCCTTTTGTTGTTTTTACTTTTTTTGACAGATTTATCGTTATTAATAAGAGTTAGAGCCGTTTTGATTATAATA